>CAZSTD010000054.1:0-2429 GCA_964609645.1 uncultured Blautia sp. | reverse complement strand
CAGGCGCGAGAGATGCTCAACCTTGCATTTGCGATCGCGACAGGTGCAGATAAAAGCGAGATCCCTCTCGTCGATGGAAAATATGTCCGTCTCCCGTATCATAAAGTGACTGCGGATAATGTACAAGAATTTCAAGAAAATGATAAAGAAGATTATGAAACAAAAAACAGTCCTGACTGAGTCGGGGCTGTTTTTTGCGGGTCGGTAAAATTCCGACATATTTTTTTCGTTTGACCATTATGAAATCAGATCGTGTAGAAAAAATGAAAACGGACATAGATTATAATTCTTCGAGATATGCCATTAACTCACTTTTTTCTTCGGAAGATAATTTATGTCCTCCAGTGAATGCACAAAGGAAGTTTTTGATAGATCCCTGATAGGAATCGTCTACGATCTGCTGTGCATACTGCTCATAATATTTCTGGGAAGTAACGGATGGGATATAGATGGCTCTTTTACCGCTCTTGTCGATATTTAAAAATCCCTTCTGAGCAAGACGGGTAAGGAATGTATTTACTGTCTGTTTTTTCCATTCTTTCATTTCAACATTATTGAAATGATTCATGATCTCGGCGAAAGTGGCAGGTGTCTCTCTTGTCCACAAGTATTTCAGGATATAAAATTCTGTTGCGCTCATTGCATTACGTACCATTGTAAGGTCCTCCTTGTTGTGTCTGTATTTATGCACCATTTTAAAACACCGGTTCAGAGGTGCATACTTACTTATTATTCTAATATAAAAATATAAATATTGCTAGATGAATAATTGTACAAATTTTACAGTGAAAAATAGGCGAATTATATCATTCACTATAAAAAAAATCGTACATAAATGGGAAATAATCAAAAAATCAGAACAAAATGCTCTGTTATAAAGTTTTAATGATATCATTCAAAGGCTGATATCATTAAGTTGTGATAGCAGGATCATGCCTCATGGAAAAGGATCAATGTAAAAAATCTTACATTGGAATCGTCAGTCCAGCATGTCATTCCCACTGCATCTGCCATCTTTTGGGCATCCAAACTGTATGCAGAAATGCAGGAACAGTTTTTGTAAGGCCCTGCGCTCATGATGAGCAGATCTTCCATTCCCGAATCTCGTATGCGCTGTGCTAGTTTTTCTGTAAGAACATTCTGGTCATGCTTTGCCTTTTTAAAGACAGATGCCTCCATCAGAGGATGTTCCAGTACAGTCTGCAAGACCAGTGCTTTTTCGTATTGAAATGCTTTTTGGTACATTTCTTCGACGGTGCCGCAGGCTGGCGGACATGCAGGAACAACGTCATAATTGCCACAGAGATTTTCTTCGCAGAATTGTCGATATTCTGGTACAAATACCAGATCGCGGGTATCCATGATAGCTGCATTTGCAAACCCCATGGATAGTGCCTCATCGATAAGCTCCATAATGCTCACCTCCTTTTTACTTTTAGTTTTAGGCTGTTTTATACAAACAGAAGATCATGGTTGATCGTGGTATAAAAAAGTTCTCTGCACCGATCAAGGTCCTTGGTCTGTCCGAGGACCCACATCATTTTGGTGACAGAAGCCTCCAAAGTCATATCATAAGATTCCAGAACAGGGAATTTCTCTTTGATAACTTTCCCTACCTGATAAACCTCCATATCACTTCCCTCGTGTGTGACCTGTGTAGCCATACAGACGAGCTTGCCTGCTTCCATCCAGTCGGACAGTGCGTGCAGGAAGCTGTCATTGCCGTAGTTAGGCAGACCTCCAACTCCGAAAGATTCTAGGATCAGTCCATCATAAGACTGTGCCAGAGTGTCGAGGATCTTCCCGTCAGTTCCGGGGATCAGCTTCATGAGGAAGATATTGGTGTTCATTTCGTGGTAAAAGACGAGAGGTCGTGTGTTTTGATCTTTGTCATCAATATAAAAGATGATCCGACTGTCATGGATCGATGCGATATCTGGATAATTGATACTGGAAAAAGCGTTGTAGCTTTTGGAAAATTCTTTTTTAGCTCTCGTACCTGCAATGACTTTTCCTCCAAATACAATGGAGATGCCATGTGCTCTGTCATGGGAAGCAAAGCGAAGGCTGTCAAGAAGATTGGAACGTGCATCTGTGATAGCTAGGTCGATTGGTTTTTGAGCTCCTGTGATGACGATCGGACGGCGGTTGTTCTGGATCAGATAAGAAAGAGCAGCCGCGGTGTATGCCATGGTATCTGTGCCGTGACAGATCACGAAGCCATCATAAAATTCGTATTTTTTTTCGATGAGACGGGCAAGCTCAAGCCAATGAGAAGCACATACATTTGTGCTGTCCAAAGAAAAAGGCTGTATGGCATCGATCGTGCAGAAATCGGAGGCAGCAGGAACATACTCGAGAAGCTCCTCGGCATCGATCTGCGGGGAAAGTCCCTCTTTGGTGTATTTTGATGCGATCGTGCCGCCTGT
>CAZSTD010000053.1:0-14814 GCA_964609645.1 uncultured Blautia sp. | reverse complement strand
TTGCCACCTTGGAAATGGTTCTTCCATCAGTGCTGTTGTAAATGGTGAATGTGTAGATACAACAATGGGTCTGACTCCACTTGAAGGTGTTGTTATGGGAACACGTTCCGGTAACATCGACCCAGCGATCATGGAGTTCATCGCTAAGAAAGAAAACTTAAATATTGTAGAGATCATGAACATTCTGAATAAGAAATCCGGTATCCTTGGATTATCCGGCGGATTATCCAGTGACTTCCGTGACCTTACAGAAGCAGCAGAAGGCGGAAACGAAGATGCACAGAATGCGATCGAAGTTCTCTGCTATGGAATCGCTAAATTTGTTGGTGGATATGTAGCAGCTATGAATGGCGTAGATGCGATCGTATTCACAGCAGGTATCGGCGAGAATGCTGGTTTAGTTCGTGAAAAAGTTGCAGGATATCTTGGATATCTTGGAATCGAACTTGACAAAGAAGCAAACGGAAAACGCGGAGAAGAGATCGTGATCTCTACAGCAGATTCCAAAGTAAAAGTAGCAGTGATTCCTACAAACGAAGAACTTGCGATCTGCAGAGAGACTGTAGCTTTAGTATAATCGCAATTAGATCTTCTGTTGGCAGGTAACTGCACAGCAATGTAATATGTCCAAGCGAATAGGAGAAGGGTGCATCTGAAAGAGGGCGCACCCTTCTTTGTTTCCAGATGATTCGGCGGATGATTAGGGCGAGTTACTTTTGAGGTACGAAAAAAAGAGCAAAAGCCCCTAAAAATGCGCAGATTTTGGTGTAAAGGAATATTACTTGACAAAATGTGAAATTTTTCTAATTTATCGTTGACAAAAGCAAAAGCGGTATGTATAATAAAACAGGTGTGGATAGGAGAAAAATATGCAGATACATTTATCAGATATTTCGTCCAGTGAAGGGATGCGTATTCAGAAAACAGTAGAGTTTGGAATGGATGCGATCGCTTTTCAGACAGGTACTTTCCCGGTGCTTGCGAAAGAACCGGTGGAGCTTACGATCACCAATATCGGTGAGAGGAAGCTTGAGATAACAGGAACAGGTAAACTTACTGTTGGGATTCCTTGTGACCGTTGTCTTGAGGAGGTTTCTGTAGAGATTCCTCTGGAGATTGACAGAAAGCTTGATATGAAGCTCACGGATGAAGACCGTGTGAATGATCTGGATGAGAGTTCTTATCTCACAGGTATGGACCTGGATGTGGACCAGCTGGTCTATCTTGAGGTACTGATGAGCTGGCCTTTGAAGGTTTTGTGTAGAGAAGACTGCAAAGGAATCTGTAGCCAGTGCGGGAAAAACCTCAATGACGGTCCTTGCGGATGCGTCGAGGAACCTAAGGATCCCCGTATGGCAGCTATCAGTGATATATTTAGTAAATTTAAGGAGGTGTAACATAATGTCCATCTGTCCGAAGAATAAATCTTCCAAAGCAAGACGCGATAAGAGAAGAGCAAACTGGAAAATGAGCGCTCCGAACCTTGTAAAATGCAGCAAATGTGGAGAGCTGATGATGCCGCACAGAGTATGCAAAGCTTGCGGAAGCTACAACAAAAAGGAAATCATTAAAGTTGAAGACTAATTTTTAATGATCACAGAACATGGCAGGTCGTCCCATTTCGTTATGGGGTGCCTGCTTTTTTGTTAAATAAGATACGATTTTCGATGCTTTCCGGGAATGAAGATTCTCTGGAAGGCTTTTTTTGAAGCATATTTTGGTATAGGAAAATTTGCCACAGAGATGTGTGTATGCTATAATAAGACGCGAAAAAGAACGGAAATCAGGAAAGGGTTTGTAGGATTTACTTATGAATATTTTAAATATAGAACATATCTCCAAGGTTTTTGGAGAAAAAGTAGTTTTGGACGATGTTTCCTATGGGATCCATCATGGTGATAAGATCGGTATCATTGGGATCAATGGCACTGGTAAATCAACTATCTTAAAGATCATTGCAGGTTTGGAGGAACCGGATGAAGGCCAGATCATCACACAGAATGGACTGCGCATCACCTATCTCCCACAGATGCCGGAATTTCCGCAGGGTTCTACGATCCTGGACTATGTGGCGGACGGCAAGTGGCAGAAGGACTGGAGCACGGAGAGCGAGGCAAGAAATGTGCTCAATAAGCTGGGGATCACAGATCATGAGGAAGTGATCGATCATCTCTCCGGTGGCCAGAAAAAGAGAGTGGCGCTTGCACGGACTTTGGTAAATCCTTGTGATGTATTGCTTATGGACGAGCCGACCAACCATTTGGATAATGAGATGGTCACCTGGTTGGAGGATTTTTTGCGCAAGTTCAAAGGTGTTGTGATCATGGTCACACATGACAGATACTTCCTGGACCGAGTGACCAATAAGATTTTAGAGATCTCCCATGGAAATCTCTATGCATATGAGGCAAACTATTCAAAATTCCTTGAACTCAAAGCAGAACGCGAGGAGATGGAGCTTGCCAGCGAACGCAAACGTCAGAGTGTGCTTCGAATGGAACTTGAGTGGGCGAAACGTGGATGCCGCGCGAGAACTACGAAACAGCGCGCGCGTCTGGAGCGTTTGGAAGCACTGAAAAACGGAAAAGCACCTGTGCGCGATGCGAATGTGGAGCTGGATTCCGTGGAGACCCGAATGGGTAAAAAGACGATAGAGCTTCATCATATCAGCAAGAACTTTGAAGAAAAGAAGATCATTGAAGATTTTGACTATATCGTACTGCGAAATCAGCGACTTGGGATCATCGGTCCAAATGGCTGCGGAAAATCAACCTTGATCAAGATCATAGATGGAATGATCGAGCCGGATGCAGGTCAGGTGGAGATCGGAGAGACCATCCGGATCGGATATTTTGCACAGGAAGTGCCGGATATGGATAAAGATCAGCGCGTGATCGACTACATCCGCGATGTGGCAGAGTATATACCGACCAGAGATGGAAAAATTTCAGCGACTATGATGCTGGAGCGTTTCTTATTTGACTCTGCGATGCAGTATGCCCCGATCGCCAAGCTGTCCGGAGGGGAAAAGAGAAGACTTTACCTTTTGAAAGTCTTGATGGAGGCTCCGAATGTGCTGCTTTTGGACGAGCCAAGCAATGATCTAGATATCCCGACACTGACGATCCTTGAGGATTATCTCAATTCCTTTGCGGGGATCGTGATCGCGGTCTCCCATGACCGATATTTTCTGGATAATATCGTAGACAGGATCTTCGCGTTTGAGGGAGATGGACGTCTGGTTCAGTATGAGGGTGGTTATACAGATTATGCGCAGGCTTTTGCAGCGAAAAATGTGCCGGTTTCTGAGAAAGATACAGAAAACAGGACAGATCCTGAGAAGAAAAAAGCAGCTCAGGCAGAATGGAAACAGAACCGCACACAGAAATTGAAGTTTACCTATAAAGAGCAGAAAGAATTTGAAAGCATCGACGATGATATTGCTGCTCTGGAAGAAAAACTGGAGAAACTGGATGCACAGATGATGGAAAATGCGACCAATTCTGTGAAGCTGCGTGAGCTGATGGAAGAAAAAGAGCTTGCACAGGCGCAGCTGGATGAGAAGATGGATCGATGGGTTTATCTAAATGACCTTGCAGAGAAAATCGAGGCGCAGAAAAATTCTTGATCCAAGATCCGTTGACATGGCGCGGCAGAAAGTTGCGCAGGAAGGAGTGGAATTCGATGAAAGTGATCGTATGCACAGATGAGAAGAACGGGATGCTTTTTAACAAAAGAAGGCAGAGCCAGGATCGGGCGCTGCGGGCAGATGTCTGCAAAATGACAGCGAGGCAGCGGCTGTGGATGAACGCCTATTCCGGCAAACAGTTCCAGGAAGAAATTGCAGAGCGAAAAGAGGATCTGATGGGAGAGATCCTGATCGCAGAGGATTTCCTTGAGAAGGCGGGAGAGACGGACTTTTGTTTTGTAGAAAATGAGAGTTTGATGCCATGGGATACGAAGATCTGTGAGCTGATCGTATACCGCTGGAACAGGAACTATCCGGCTGATTTTCATCTGGATCTGGACCTTGAGCAATGGAAGTTGATCCGGAGCCAGGAGTTTGAAGGGTATTCACATGAGAAGATCACCAGAGAGCATTATGTGAGATAAGCAACCAAAAAACCAAAGATTAAGAAGAATAAGGAGAAAAAAGATGCAGAAGATAAGAAAACAGATAACCGCTTTTGTGGTAAGCCTGTGCCTTTGCATGGGTGTGCTGCCGTTTGCTGCTGTACCACAGCAGGTATATGCGCAGGTAGAGCTTGCGAGCATTCCATCTTATACTGGGAGCCCGTATACACTGATCAATGATAATGTGCCGGATTTTTCATCGGAGGACCGCACTACAGAGGCTTTTGAGACCTACAGTGAGCTGGATGAGCTTGGCAGATGTCAGGAGGCTTTTGCCAATGTGGGGCAGGAACTGATGCCTACACAGAAGAGAGGAAAGATCGGACAGGTGAAGCCTTCCGGATGGCAGACTGTAAAATATGACGATGTGGATGGCGGATATCTGTACAACCGTTGTCACCTGATCGGTTATCAGCTGACAGCCGAAAATGCAAATGAGAAAAACCTGATCACAGGAACCCGCTATATGAATGTAGAGGGAATGCTTCCATTTGAAAATATGGTGGCAGACTATATAAAAGAAACTGGAAACCATGTGCTCTACCGTGTCACTCCTATGTTTGACGGTGAAAATCTGGTTGCGCACGGCGTGCGGATGGAAGCGGAATCTGTTGAGGATGACGGGGAAGGCATTCAGTTCCACGTATTTTGTTATAATGTACAGCCTGGCATTGCGATCGACTATGCAACTGGTGACAGCTGGGAAGACGAGTCGGTATTGGCTGCCACAGAGCCGGACGAAGAACAGACACAGGCAGCTTATGAGGAAACTACCTATATCATTAACGCAAATACTGGGAAATTCCATTATCCGAACTGCAGCAGTGTGAAGCAGATGAACGAGAATAACAAGCAGACGTACACTGGCAGCAGGGAAGACCTTATCTCACAAGGATATGAGTCCTGTAAGAGATGTCATTCCTAAAACCAGAGGAGACTATTGACTTTTTTATTCATTCTCTAGTACAATGAAAAGTAAGTTTTGTTTCTTGCGTTAAAGATTTAGTGCATCAAAGAAGCGTGAGCTGAAGATAGAATGAAGATAGAGTGAAGATAAAAACAGGAGAGAATAAGATGGCAGAACAGGTTAGAGTAGTTGTAGATGCGATGGGCGGTGACAACGCCCCAGCAGAACCTGTCAAGGCAGCCGTGGATGCTGTGACAGAAAGACAGGACATAAAAGTGATATTGACAGGAAAGCAGGAAGTGATCGAAGGTGAGCTTGCAAAGTATTCCGGATATCCAAAAGAACAGATCCAGATCGTGAATGCTTCAGAAGTGATCGAGACGGCAGAACCGCCGGTTTTTGCGATCCGTAAGAAAAAAGATTCATCAATCGTGGTGGGCCTGAATATGGTTAAGAAACAGGAGGCTGATGCATTTGTATCTTCCGGAAGCACAGGCGCTGTCTTAGTAGGTGGGCAGGTTCTGGTAGGCAGAAGCAAAGGTGTGGAAAGACCACCGCTTGCACCGCTGATCCCGACAACGGAAGGTGTATCCTTATTGATCGACTGCGGAGCAAATGTAGATGCGCGTCCTTCTCATCTGGTACAGTTTGCGAAGATGGGTTCTATCTATATGGAACATGTCGTTGGGATCAAAAATCCGAGAGTAGCCATCGTAAACAATGGCGCTGAGGAAGAAAAAGGCAATGCGCTGGTAAAGGAAACTTTCCCACTTTTAAAAGAATGCAAGAGCATCAATTTTATCGGAAGCATTGAGGCGAGAGACATTCCGTTTGGATATGCGGACGTGGTTGTGTGCGAAGCGTTTGTTGGAAACGTGATCTTGAAATTGTATGAAGGTGTGGGTGCTGCCCTGGTTAAAAAGATCAAAGGCGGCATGATGGCAAATTTAAGAAGCAAGATCGGTGCTCTTTTGGTCAAACCAGCACTGAAATCCACATTGAAATCCTTTGATGCCAGCGAGTACGGCGGCGCACCGCTTCTCGGACTGAAAGGCCTGGTAGTCAAGACGCACGGAAGTGCGAAGGCGGTTGAGATCAAACATGCGATCTTCCAGTGTGTGCAGTTTAAACAGGAGCGGATCAATGAGAAGATCGCAGAGCGCATTTTGGAAGAGAAAGAAGAACAGCAACCGAAAGAGCCAAACGGATCCAAAGAGGCATAAAGATGCCAGTGAGTGGTATGACGGAAAGGAGTCTTGTATATGGAACTTGAAAAGTTAAAAGCGATCATCGCAGAAGTTCTGAACATAGATGCAAAGTCCATCACAGCAGATACTACCTTTGTGGACGATCTGGGCGCAGATTCCCTGGATATCTTCCAGATCATCATGGGCATTGAAGAAGAATATGATATGGAACTTGATAATGAGATAGTAGAACAGATACAGACCGTCGGTGACGCTGTTGAGGCGATCCGACACATAAAGTAAAAAAGGCGGGGGCTAAGATAGCCCCTGCGATCGTATTGAGAGGGAAAAGTGATGAATAAAAAAACAGAAGAATTAGAAGAGATCATTGGATACCATTTTAAAAACAAACATTATCTGAAACAGGCACTGACGCACAGTTCCTATGCAAATGAGAAAAAACTGGGAAAACTAGGAAGTAATGAGAGACTGGAATTTCTGGGAGATGCTGTACTTGAGCTGATCAGCAGTGATTTCTTATATGCAAAATTCACACAGGTACCGGAAGGAGAGCTGACGAAAAAGAGAGCTAGCTTAGTTTGTGAGCCAAGCCTTGCCTACTGTGCCAGAGAATTCGGGCTTCCACAGTTTTTGTTCCTTGGAAAAGGTGAGGATATGACAGGTGGAAGAAACAGGTATTCAATCGTATCTGATTCGACAGAAGCGCTGCTCGGAGAAATCTATCTGGATTTTGGTTTTGCTAGTGCAAAGGAGTTTGTGCTGAAATTTATCCTGAATGACATGGAGCACAAACAGCTCTTTTATGATAGCAAGACCATCTTGCAGGAGATCGTACAGGAAAATGGCACGCAGCCGGTGGAATATACACTGATCAAAGAGGAAGGACCAGATCACAATAAGAACTTTACCGTAGAAGCAAGAGTCAACGGAAAGGTGATGGGACAGGGCAGCGGTCATACGAAGAAAGCTGCAGAACAGGCGGCCGCATACCAGGCGATCCGCGCAATGAAACAGTAAACAGGTGGAGTATGTATTTAAAAAATATTGAGGTACAGGGCTTTAAATCATTTGCCCAGAAGATCAATTTTGAATTTCATAACGGGATCACGGGCATCGTAGGTCCGAATGGAAGCGGGAAAAGCAATGTAGGAGATGCTGTGCGCTGGGTGCTGGGTGAGCAGAGCGCCAAGTCACTCAGGGGAGGAAACATGCAGGACGTGATCTTCTCCGGGACTGAGACAAGGAAACCGCTGAGCTATGCATCCGTGGCGATCACACTGGACAATTCTGATCATAAATTGCCGGTAGATTTCAATGAGGTGACGGTGACCAGAAGGCTTTACCGTTCCGGTGAGAGCGAATACCGCATCAATGGAAGTGCCTGCAGGCTGAAGGATATCAACGAAATGTTCTACGATACAGGGATCGGTAGGGAAGGCTATTCGATCATCGGACAGGGTCAGGTGGACAAGATCCTGAGCGGAAAGCCAGAGGAGCGCAGAGAACTGTTCGACGAGGCAGCAGGGATCGTCAAATTTAAGCGAAGAAAGAACACTACCATCAAGAAACTGGAGGATGAACGACAGAATCTGGTGCGTGTGACGGACATCTTAACGGAGTTGACCCGGCAGTTGGAACCATTGGAGAAGCAGTCGGAGACAGCGAAAGTTTATCTGGCAAAACGAGAGCAGTTAAAAGAACTGGATATCAATGTATTCCTTCTTGAGTATACAAATGCAGCACAAGCTCTGAAAGAGCTGGAAGGCAAATATCACTTAGCGCAGGGAAATCTGGAAGAAACCCAGCGTGCCTATGAGCAGACGAAGGTGGAGTATGACCGTCTGGAACAGGAGCTTGAGGAGCTAAACCAGAAGATCGAGGCACTGCGCAGTGAAAGCCAGCAGCAGGCGCTTTACAGGCAGCAGGTGGAAGGTAACATCAATGTCTTAAATGAGCAGATCCTTGCAGGGATCCAGAATGAAGAACACTTTAAGGGGCGTTTGTCCGCGATCGAGGAAGAACTGGCTGTGCGAATATCCTCCAGAGCAAAGCTGCAGGAGGAGAAAGCAGACCTTCGTGCGCAGTTAAGAGAGATCCAGCGGAATATGGCAGCTGAGGAAGAAAGACTGCAAAATGCCCAGGAGAATATTGAAACCTGCACGCAGGCAGTGGAGGATGGGAAAAACGAGATCATCGAGATCTTAAACAGCCGTGCCAACACCAAAGGAAAAGCACAGAGATTTGATGCGATGATGGAACAGGCGGATATCCGCAAAGCGGAGATCAATCAAAGGATCCTTCGCCTAAAGAGTGAGGAGGAAGAACAGCAGACGATCCTGAAAAATGCCCAGGCACAGTACGATTCGATCACAGAACATATCCGATCCATGGATGAGGAGTGCAAAGCCTTGGAGCATCAGATCGTCCAGATCCAGGAACAGTTAAAAGGACAGTCAGCACAGATGGAAGCCGGACAGAGTGCTTACCACAGAGAGGCATCCAGATTAGAATCCTTGCGCAACATGACAGAGCGTTACGATGGATATGGAAATAGCATCCGCCGCGTGATGGAGCAAAAAGAGCGGGTGCCGGGTATCCAGGGCGTAGTGGCGGATCTGATCCAGGTAAACAAAGATTATGAGGTGGCGATCGAGACTGCACTTGGCGGCAGTATCCAAAATATTGTCACAGACCACGAGCAGACAGCCAAAACATTGATCGAATTCCTGAAAAAAAACCGTTATGGCCGTGCAACATTCTTGCCGATGAACAGCATCACCTCCCGCGGAGAATTTTCTCCAAAGGAAGCGCTGAAAGAGCCGGGTGTGATCGGTATTGCAAGTGAGCTTGTCACAACACAGCCACAGTATCAGCAGATCGCAAAATTCCTTTTGGGCAGAGTGTTGGTAGTGGATGATATTGACCATGCGATCGCGATCGGACGTAAATACAGGCACAGCCTGAGGATGGTCACGATCGAGGGAGAATCCTTGAGTCCGGGCGGTTCTATGACGGGTGGTGCGTTTAAGAATAACAGTAATCTTCTTGGTCGAAGACGTGAGATCGAGGAACTGGAAAATAAAGTAAACGTCTTAAAGACGCAGCTGGAACGTACACAAAAATCTATGGATGAGAGCCGTAGCAGACGCAAGGAGCTGCGTGAGAAGATCTCGCAGATCCAGGAAAATCTGCGCCAGAAATATATTGAGCAGAACACGGCGAAGATGAACATCACCCAGCAGGAGGAGAAAGCGGAGGAAATCCGCGGTGGATATGACAGGATCCATATCGATCAGGCGGAGATCAAACGTCAGGTGCTGGAGATCCGACAGGATCATGAACGGATTGCCAAAGAGCTGGAGGCTTCTTTAAAAGATGAGCAGGAGTTGGAAAGCTTTATACAGGAAAAACAGTCTGAGCTAGATGAATGGAAAGATGAAGAATCTAAAATTTCCAAAACTTTGGAGGAGATCCGATTGCAGACATCCTCTTTTGAGCAAAAGGAGAAGTTTGATCAGGAGAATCTGACTCGACTGCAGACAGAGATAAAAGCATTGGAGACAGAGAAGGAAGGAATCTGTGAATCTCTTTTAAGGAGCGGTCAGGAGATGGATGCGAAAAAAGTCTCCATCGAAGAACTGAGGGATCAGGTGGCGCAGTCGGAGAAAAAAGAAGAAGATGCAAAGCTTCAGCTTGAAAAGATGCAGGAGAATAGAGAGGCGAAAAATGCTACTCATAAGGAGTTCTTTGAAAAACGAGATGAGCTTTCTGGCCAGATGAGTCTTTTGGACAAAGAATGTTATCGTCTGCAAGGCCAGATCGAGAAGGTGGAATCCGGCAGGGACGAGCAGATCGCCTATATGTGGGAGGAATATGAGATCACTCCGAACAATGCACTCTCTTATAGGAAGGAAGACCTCACAGATCTTTCTGAGATGAAAAAACAGATCACACAGATCAAGGAAGAGATCCGAAGACTTGGTGCCGTCAATGTCAATGCGATCGAGGATTACAAAGAGCTTCTCGAACGCCATACATTCCTTTCTGGCCAGTATGAGGATCTGGTCACTGCGGAAAAGACGTTGGAACAGATCATTCAGGAGCTGGATGAAGGGATGCGCAAGCAGTTTGCGGAGAAATTTGCCGAGATCCAGCGTGAGTTTGACAAAGCATTCAAGGAGCTTTTCGGAGGGGGCAAAGGAACTTTGGAGCTTGATGAGACGGCAGATATCTTGGAGGCTGGCATTAAGATCATTTCCCAGCCACCGGGCAAAAAGCTTCAAAATATGATGCAGCTTTCTGGAGGAGAAAAGGCACTGACTGCGATCGCGCTTTTATTTGCGATCCAGAACCTAAAGCCATCACCGTTTTGCCTGCTCGATGAGATCGAGGCAGCTCTGGATGATTCGAACGTGGGACGTTTCGCAGGATATTTACAGAAGTTGACGAAAAACACACAATTTATTATAATAACGCATAGACGTGGAACTATGAACGCCGCAGACCGGCTTTATGGGATCACCATGCAGGAAAAAGGGGTATCGACACTGGTTTCTGTCGATCTGGTAGAAAATCAGCTTACCCAGTAACAGGAGGAGTATCATGGCAGAAGAAAAGAAAGGTTTTTTTAAACGACTGGTCAGTGGACTGGCCAAGACCCGAGACAATATCGTAGCTGGATTTGATAACATTTTCAGTGGATTTTCCAGTATTGACGAGGATTTTTATGAAGAACTTGAAGAAATCTTGATCATGGGAGATATTGGCATCAATGCCACGACTTCGATCATTGAGAATCTGAAAAAAGAAGTTTCTGAGCGCCACATCAAAGAGCCGATGGAGTGTAAACAGCTTCTGATCGATGAGATCAAGCAGCAGATGCGTGTGGACAGCACAGAATATGAATTTGAAAACCGCAAGTCCGTAGTGCTTGTGATCGGTGTCAACGGAGTAGGAAAGACTACTTCAGTGGGCAAACTCGCAGGCAAGATGAAAGATCAGGGCAAGAAAGTCATCCTTGCGGCGGCGGATACATTCCGTGCGGCAGCAGGGGAACAGCTTACACAGTGGGCAAACCGTGCAGGTGTAGAGATCATCGGCGGACAGTCCGGTGCAGATCCGGCATCCGTGATCTACGATGCAGTCGCAGCGGCGAAAGCGAGAAATGCAGACGTACTTTTGTGTGACACAGCTGGACGTCTTCATAATAAAAAGAACCTTATGGAAGAACTTCGAAAGATCTATAAGATCTTAGAGAGAGAATTTCCGGAAGCATATCTGGAGACACTGGTCGTTCTTGATGGAACAACCGGACAGAATGCTCTGGCACAGGCGAAACAGTTTGCGGAAGTTGCAAATGTAAATGGTATCATTCTGACGAAGCTGGATGGAACTGCTAAAGGTGGTATCGCAGTAGCGATCCAGTCTGAGCTTGATATACCGGTGAAATACATTGGCGTAGGAGAAAGTATTGACGATCTTCAGAAATTCGATGCAGATGCGTTTGTAAATGCGTTGTTTGATGTGGACCATAAAGAAATCCCAGACGCATAAGAAAGATATGCAAAAGCGTATCAGATAAGACAAACAGGATGAAATGGAGGAAACAACATGCTTACCTTAGAAAGCTTTGAACAGGCATCAGAAATCGTAAAACAAGTTACCCAGGAGACAAAACTGATCCACAGCAGCTATTTCAGTGAGCTGACAGGAAACAAAGTATATCTGAAACCAGAAAATATGCAGCGCACAGGCGCGTACAAGGTGCGCGGTGCTTACTATAAGATCAGCACAATGTCTGAGGAAGAAAGAAACAAAGGGCTGATCACAGCATCCGCAGGAAACCATGCACAGGGTGTTGCTTATGCGGCGCATAAATACGGGGTAAAAGCAGTCATCGTTATGCCGACGACCACTCCGCTGATCAAAGTGGAGAGAACGAAAAGCTACGGAGCAGAGGTGATCCTCCACGGGGATGTCTATGACCAGGCATGCGCATATGCGTTAGAGCTTGCGGAAAAAGAGGGATATACCTTCATCCATCCGTTTGATGATCCGGCTGTTGCTACAGGACAGGGAACGATCGCTATGGAGATTGTCCAGGAGCTTCCGCTTGTAGATTACATCCTGGTTCCGATCGGTGGAGGTGGATTAGCTACGGGTGTTTCCACACTTGCGAAGCTGCTCAATCCACATATCAAAGTGATCGGTGTGGAGCCAGCAGGAGCAGCCTGCATGAAGGCTTCCTTAGAAAAGGGTGAGGTTACGACTGTTGCTCATGTCAATACGATCGCAGATGGTACAGCTGTGCAGACACCGGGCAAAAAGATCTTCCCATATATCCAGCAGAATCTGGATGACATCATCACGATCGAGGATGACGAGCTGATCGTAGCATTCTTGGATATGGTTGAAAACCATAAGATGATCGTCGAAAATTCCGGCCTTTTGACTGTGGCAGCACTTCGTCATTTGGATATCAAAGGAAAGAAGATCGTATCCATCCTCAGCGGCGGAAACATGGACGTGATCACAATGTCTTCCGTTGTACAGCACGGACTGATCCAGAGAGACAGGATCTTTACTGTATCTGTTCTGATCCCGGATAAGCCAGGTGAGCTGGTGCGCGTGGCAAGTATCATTGCCAAGGAACAGGGAAATGTTATCAAATTGGATCATAACCAGTTTGTAAGCACAAACAGAAAAGCAGCAGTAGAGCTGAAGATCACGTTGGAGGCATTTGGCACTGACCATAAGAACCAGATCGTCAAAGCACTCGAAGATGCCGGATGCAGACCGAAAGTGATCCGTCCAAGTCTGTGATCGGATAATCGCTATTACTACATGATCATGAGATAAAATCCCCAGAGATAGAAGCTCTGGGGATTTCTTTTGGAGGTATAGAATGCACCGTGTCAGACCGCATTCGATAAAATTTACACTGTCAAGAAAAAATACTTGACACTCAGAAAAAAATAAGGTATGATAGCCAAGGTGATTACAAATGGAGAAGTTTGTAGAGCAAGGTTATTTATATGATTTTTATGGAGAACTTCTGACGAAGCGCCAGCAGCAGGTCTATGAGAGTGTTGTGCTGGAAGATTATTCTTTGAGCGAAGTAGCAGAAGAACTGGGCATCAGCCGCCAGGGTGTACACGATATGATCAAGCGATGTAATAAGACTCTGGAGGAGTATGAACAGAAGCTCCATCTTGTAGAAAAATTCCTGAACATACGGGGGCAGGTCAAACAGATCCGAGTCCTTGCACAGGAATATCATTCCGAAGAAATTGTAAATATTTCCAATGAGATTTTAGAGGAGTTATGACGTATGGCATTTGAGAGCTTGACCGATAAACTGCAGAATGTATTTAAAAAGCTGCGCAGCAAAGGACGTCTGACAGAAGAAGACGTAAAACTTGCGCTGAAAGAAGTAAAGATGGCTCTTTTGGAAGCCGATGTAAACTTCAAAGTAGTGAAGCAGTTTACCAAATCCGTACAGGAGCAGGCCATCGGGCAGGACGTGATGAACGGACTGAATCCGGGACAGATGGTGATCAAGATCGTAAATGATGAGCTTGTAAAACTGATGGGAAGCGAGACGACAGATCTTCCGCTCCATCCTGGAAATGAAATGACAGTATTTATGATGGCAGGTCTTCAGGGTGCGGGTAAAACAACCACAGTTGCCAAGCTTGCAGGTAAGTTGAAATCCAAAGGAAAGAAACCACTTCTGGTAGCCTGCGATGTTTATCGCCCGGCAGCGATCACTCAGCTGCAGGTCAACGGCGAGAGACAGGGTGTGGAAGTCTTTTCCATGGGAGATAAACAGAAACCTGTGGACATTGCGAAAGCAGCAATCGAGCATGCAAAAGCTAACCAGCAGAATGTAGTCCTGATCGATACAGCGGGACGTCTTCATGTAGATGAGGACATGATGCAGGAGCTTGCAGATATAAAAGAAAACATCCATGTGGACGCCACAGTTCTTGTGGTGGATGCTATGACAGGACAGGATGCGGTGAATGTTGCTAAGACATTCGCTGATAAAGTAGGGATTGATGGTGTGATCCTCACGAAGATGGATGGCGATACCCGAGGCGGTGCAGCCCTTTCCATTAAAGCAGTGACAGGTAAACCGATCCTCTACGTAGGTATGGGAGAGAAACTCTCAGACTTAGAGCAGTTCTATCCGGAACGTATGGCATCCAGGATCCTTGGAATGGGTGATGTCATGAGTCTGATCGAGAAGGTGGAAGCCTCCATCGACAAAGAACAGGCACAGGACATGCAGAAGAAGTTAAAGAAAATGGACTTTGACTTCAACGATTATCTCACCAGTATGGAGCAGATGAATAAGATGGGCGGTATCGGCAGCGTCTTAAATATGCTTCCAGGTGTGGGAAGTAAGATGAAAGACATCGAGGGGATGATCGATGAGAAGGCGATGGACAGAACGAAATCCATCATCCTTTCCATGACACCTCAGGAGCGCAGCAATCCATCGATCCTGAACATTTCCAGGAAGAACCGTATCGCTAAGGGTGCGGGAGTGGATGTCTCCGA
>CAZSTD010000052.1:11771-15141 GCA_964609645.1 uncultured Blautia sp. | reverse complement strand
ACTGGACTTGTAGCGATTTTCTTTTTCTTAAACTGTCAAAGACAGGATTGTAACAGATGAATTGAGCTTTTGCAAGCAAAAAAAGGAAAAATTAAAAAATAATATTTTATAGGTTATGATTGGAGTATATTTACTGTCTTTTGTCCAGCCATCGGCAGATATAATGTGCAACAATGTCTCCTGCGAGGATCACAAAGAAAAGAGCAACATATTTCATCAATAGATTCACCTCTTTCTATCTTAAGCTTATAGAGATTATATCATATATAAGACAAAAAGAGGTTGACTTTTTTTAGAAATTGGAATATTATGAGAGTAGTTAAAAAAAGCGATTATATCGATCATAGGCAAAACAAAAGCCCCGAGAGTGTGTGAGACTCTCGGGGCTTTTTGTTCCGTTATGTAAGGTGGCTTATGCCTTTAGGCTGTTACTGCCTATTGCTTCTGTCCAGCCATTTGCAAACGAAGTAGCTAACAACATTTGCAGATGGCTGGAGGTTCGGCAGCTCTTAGAGCATATCACAATTTAGAATAAAATGGAAGATAGTACAAAAAAACGCGGGTAATAGGAGCAAAAAAATAACGGTCAGAAATTGTATTGAAAAATAAGATGAATTTTGTGACAAATATTTTGATAGTCAAAAGTAATTAGACGAAAAACGGACCGGACAGGCTGTAATGCGAAAAAGCCAAATCCCCTTGTAAATGGCGGTTTTTTGGTGTAAGATGGAGCAAGACGAAATTGGTCGTTGTTTTCTCTGCAAAAAGAGGTTATAATACATTTACATAGAATATATCAGCATTGGAGGTAACCATATGAATGGACGTATAGATTCCGGATTAGGTCAGATCATAATTGACACAGATGTAATCGCAACCTACGCAGGAAGTGTTGCGGTAGAGTGCTTCGGTATCATAGGAATGGCAGCAGTCAGCGTAAAAGACGGACTGGTAAAACTTCTTGGAAAGAACAGCCTGAAACATGGAATCAGTGTCAGCATTACAGAGGATAACAAAATTCGCCTGAATTTCCATGTGATCGTGGCATATGGCGTGAATATAAGTACAATTGCGGACAATCTCGTCAGCAATGTGAAATATAAAGTTGAAGCCTTTACAGGAATGGAGATCGACAAGATCGACATTTATGTAGAAGGCGTACGTGCAATTGATTAGAATAGAGGAGGAACTTGTGGTGAACAATAAAACCATAGATGCCAGAATACTTTCCAGAATGTTTCTTGCAGGAGCTAAGAATCTGGAAGCGAAGAAAGAATGGATCAACGAACTGAATGTATTTCCGGTACCGGATGGAGATACAGGAACCAATATGACAATGACGATCATGGCTGCGGCAGCTGAGGTAGGATCTCTCGGAGACACGGATATGGAGTCTTTGGCCAAAGCGATCTCTTCCGGTTCTCTGCGCGGTGCAAGAGGTAACTCAGGTGTTATCCTCTCCCAGCTTCTGCGCGGCTTTACCAAGAGTGTTAAAGACAAACAGGAACTGGACGCAAAAGCGATCGCAGCAGCTATGGAAAAAGGTGTGGAAACTGCATACAAGGCAGTTATGAAACCGAAAGAAGGAACGATCCTTACCGTTGCCAGAGAAGCAGCTGCTAAGGCAGTGGAGCTGGCTGAGACAGCCGAGGATCTGGATACATTCTTCCAGGCAGTGATCGCGCATGCACAGGAAACACTTGCGAAGACTCCGGAGATGCTTCCTGTTCTGAAAGAAGCGGGAGTTGTGGACTCCGGCGGACAGGGACTTCTGGAGGTATATCATGGTGCATATGACGGATTCCTTGGCAAAGAGATCGACTACACTCAGTTTGGACAGGCTAAAGGCCCGGCAGTGACCAAGATCGGTGCACAGGCGGAAGCAGATATCAAATTCGGTTACTGCACAGAGTTCATCATTCTTCTGGACAAACCTATGCCAGAGGAAACAGAACACGAGTTTAAGAAATTCCTGATGTCTCTGGGTGATTCCATCGTTCTTGTCGCTGACGATGAGATCGTAAAAGTACATGTACACACCAACCATCCGGGACAGGCGATTGAGAAAGCGCTTACTTTCGGAGCACTTTCCCGCATGAAGATCGACAATATGCGCGAAGAACATCAGGAGAGACTGATCAAGGACGCAGAGAAACTTGCGAAGGAGCAGGCTGCCCAGGAGGAGAAAGAACTCGCAGCACAGCCTCCTAAGGAAGTAGGATTTATCTCTGTATCCGTAGGAAACGGAATGACCGAGATCTTCAAAGAGTTAGGCGTGGACTATCTCATTGAAGGCGGACAGACAATGAACCCAAGTACGGAAGATATGCTCAATGCGATCGCGAAGGTAAACGCTAAGACAATCTACATCTTCCCAAATAATAAGAACATCGTTCTCGCAGCGAACCAGGCGAGAGACCTCACAGAAGATAAAGAGATCATCGTTGTGCCGACGAAGACCATCCCGCAGGGTATCACAGCTATGATCAGCTACGTTCCGGAGAAAAACAGTGCCGAGAACACAGAAGAAATGCTGCAGGCGATCGAGAGAGTGAAGACCGGACAGGTTACTTATGCAGTGCGTGACACACGCATTGACGATAAAGAGATCCACGAAGGCGATATGATGGGAATCGGCGATCACGGAATCCTTGCAGTTGGAACAGACAGACTGGCAGTGACGAAAGAGACTGTTGCAGAGATGGTGGACGATGAGTCCGAAGTTATCAGCATCTATTACGGTGCAGATACACAGGAAGAAGAAGCGGAAGAGCTCGCAGCAGCACTCGAGGAAGCATATCCGGACTGCGACGTAGAACTTAACGCAGGTGGACAGCCGATCTACTATTATGTGATCTCAGTGGAATAAACAATTTGAATAACTGCGATCGCATTCTCATCATTTTCATGATGAGTCAGATGCGAGATCTTTCATATGCTATATGCAGCTTAAACGGATATATCCTGATCAAATCGGCGGATATATCCGTTTTTATATATTGAGTTACAACTGCATTCAATCCAGAGAATACTTTGAGCCAGCAACTGCATTCGAGTCAGTGACTATATTTTAGCATCATATTTTATTTTGAGCTTTTAGGTCACAGTACCGTATCGCATCTATAGTCAGCAGAAACTTATTTATTTTGCCGTACATTTGCAGGAACCGTAGTAACTCTTAGATCCGAACGAGCGATGTTATGAGCAGATAGCTTACTGTTTGAGCGGGACTCTTGGAAAAAGTTCAACATTATCATAGAGTGAGCGAGTTTGAGCCATCTGCGAATGCTTTTCATCGATCATTCGGATCTAAGAGTTAGTAGGTTTCGAAACCGTACGCAAAATAAATAATTTCCTGCGTACGATAAAA
>CAZSTD010000052.1:0-11671 GCA_964609645.1 uncultured Blautia sp. | reverse complement strand
CACGATAAAATCAACACAAACACCACCACACGAACATTAACACCACAGAACCACCACCAAGAAAGGAGCTCCACATGTCAACCCCCTTGAACACCCTCAAAGGCGTAGGCGAAAAAACCGAAAAACTTTTCCAAAAGCTAGGCATCACAGACACAGACGCCCTGCTACACTACTATCCCCGCACCTACGATGCCTACGACGAACCCGTAGACATCAGCACCCTCGAAGAAGGCTCAGTCGCTGCGATATCCGCAACGATCACCACAGGAGTCTACGTCAACCGCGTCCGAAACCTACAGGTCATCACAACCACAGCGGCAGACCTCACCGGAAAGATCCCAGTCACCTGGTTCAACATGCCCTATCTTCGCACCACAGTCAAAAAAGGCAGCACCTTCATCCTAAGAGGACGCATCATCCGCAAACAAGGCAAACTACAGATGGAACACCCAGAGATCTTCACCCATGCAGCATACGAAGAGATTCTCCACAGCTTACAGCCAGTCTACGCCCTCACAGCCGGATTATCCAACAAAACCATCGTAAAGCTCCTCCATCAGCTCCTAAAAGACCAGCAACTATGCCCCGAATACCTTGCAGACGAATACAAAGCCAAATATCAGCTCGCAGACGGCAACTTCGCCATCTCCGCCATCCACTTTCCAAGAAATATGCAGGAACTGCTTGCGGCAAGGCGAAGACTCGTCTTTGACGAATTTCTGCTCTTTATCCTGGCAGTCCAGCAGCTAAAAGAAAAGACCGAAGAAGCACCAAACGCATTTCCAATGCGCCCGGTATGGACGACCGAACAGATCATAGAAAATCTGCCCTACAACCTCACCAGAGCACAGCTCCAAGTCTGGCACGAGATAGAACGGGACCTCTGCGGACAGGCACTCATGTCCAGATTAGTGCAGGGAGATGTAGGAAGCGGCAAAACGATCCTCGCATTTCTGGCGATGATCCTGACCGCCGAGAACGGTTATCAGGCAGTGCTCATGGCACCCACAGAAGTCCTCGCCAGACAGCACTTTCAGGCGATCGAAAAACTTTTGCAGGAACAAAACATCGACTTTTGCCATCCGATCCTACTCACAGGCTCAGACACAGCCAAAGAAAAACGGGAAAAATACAGCCAGATCGCATCCAAACAGGCAAATCTTGTCATAGGGACACACGCACTGATCCAGGAAAAAGTAGAATACCAGGACCTTGCACTGGTGATCACCGACGAACAGCACCGCTTCGGTGTCAAACAAAGAGAAGCACTGACAACAAAAGGAAATCCGCCAAACGTTCTGGTCATGAGCGCGACACCGATCCCAAGGACCCTCGCGATCATCCTCTACGGAGATCTGGACATCTCCGTGATCGACGAACTTCCGGCACAAAGACTTCCTATTAAAAATTGTGTGGTGGGAACATCCTATCGCCCAAAAGCCTATTCCTTCATGCAAAAACAGATCCTCCAGGGCCGTCAGGTGTACATCATCTGCCCTATGGTAGAAGAAAGCGAAGGGATGGACGGCGAAAACGTCCTCGATTATACCAGAAAATTACAGGAGATCTTCCCACCGGAAATAAAGATCGCCTCACTCCACGGCAAAATGAAACCCAAAGAAAAGAACGCCATCATGGAATCCTTTGCAGCGGGCGAGATCCAGATCCTGGTCTCCACCACTGTGGTGGAAGTCGGTGTAAACGTACCAAACGCGACCGTCATGATGGTCGAAAACGCAGAGCGCTTTGGACTCGCACAGCTCCATCAGCTCCGCGGACGCGTCGGACGAGGCGAACACCAGTCATACTGCATCTTTATGCAGGGAAGCGATGCCAAAGAAACCTCCAAACGTCTGGAGATCTTAAATAAATCCAACGATGGATTTTATATCGCAGGGGAAGACTTAAAGCTCCGCGGCCCCGGAGACCTGTTCGGCATCCGCCAGAGTGGTCTTCTGGAATTTAAGCTAGGAGACATCTATCAGGACGCAGATATCTTAAAAGCTGCCAGTGATACCGCGGCAGATATTTTGGCGCTCGATGCAGAACTTGCCCTCGAACAGAATCAGGAATTAAACAAAAAACTGAGCGCATATATGAAAGGAGACCTGGAAAATCTGGGTCTATAGCCCGAAAACCCTTGTATTTTCAGCTTTTTTTTGCATACAATATTTAAAAAAGATTGCAAAAGCAAAAAAAACGTAGTATTCTATTTCGGTAACAAACAAAAATTTACAATCGGTACCTTGTAAGGAGGCTATGATATGGCAACAAAAACAACTGCAAAGACTGTAGCTGCTGTACAGGCAGAAGAAACTGTAGCAAAAGAAAAAGCAGTGAAAGAGACAGCAACAGTTGAAGAGACAAAAGTAGAAGAAACAACAGTGAAAGAAGCTCCTGCAGCAGAAGCTGTTGAAGCAAAAACAGAAGCGAAGGCAGAAGAAAAAGCTGACAAAGAAGTTGTTGCTGAGACAGCAGAAAAAGAACCTGTAAAAAAAGCAGCAGCAAAGAAAACAACAGCAAAGAAGACAACAACCAGAAAGACTACAAAGAAAGCTGCTGAGAAAGAGACTGCAGAAGTAAAAGCAGAAAAAGAACCTGCAAAGAAAACAACAAGAAGAACTACTAAGAAAGAAGTAAACGCAGAAGTTTACGTACAGTTCCTTGGCAAAGAAGTTTATGCGAAAAATGTATTAAACGAAGTGAAGAAGATCTGGACAGACGTGATGGGCAACAAAGAAAAAGATCTCAAAGATGTAAAAGTATATATCAAACCGGAAGAAAACAAAGCATATTATGTGATCAACGGTGATGTGACAGGTGCAGTTGAGCTCTGATACATCGAAATCTCGAAATACATAGCGAAACCAAGACTCAGATGACCAATTTTGGCATCTGAGTTTTTTGCGCTTTTTTACGTCTGTTTATCCTTTTGCGTACAGGATGCACTCGTCCTAAAATCCAGCTTTTGCTAAGGAAAACACAAATTTGTTAAATAAAGGTAACTTTTTTGGCGCACGTACTTGACAAAAATTATCAGTTAGTGTAAACTTACCCATATAAGGAAATTGAGAAAATTTCTCATAAATTCCGAAAATTGGAACAAACGAAAAAACAAAAAGGTGAGCAAAAGATCATGACATTAAAAGAATTAGCAGTCGGAAAAAGTGCGGTCATCAAATCTGTTGGGGGAAAAGGATCTCTGCGCCAGCACTTTCTTGATATGGGAATGATCCCCGGTGTGGAAGTGACCGTTGTCAAACTGGCACCGATGGGAGACCCGATGGAATTACAGATCCACGGTTATGAACTGACTCTGCGTCTGGCGGAAGCAGACCAGATCGAGATCGAACAGATCCCGCGGCGCAGCAGAAACCACGGAGGACTGGAATGGATCAGCGAGAGCGAACATCCAGGTCTCGGGGAGGATGGTAAATACCATTCCAAAGAAGATGAACATCCGCTTCCAGAAGGAACGAAATTAACGTATGCGCTGGTAGGAAACCAGAACTGCGGAAAGACAACCCTGTTCAACCAGCTGACAGGATCAAACCAGCATGTCGGAAACTTCCCAGGTGTGACTGTAGACCGCAAGAGCGGATCGATCAAGGGACACCCGGAGACAGAGATCACGGACCTTCCGGGGATCTACTCTATGTCCCCGTACAGCAGCGAGGAGATCGTATCGAGAAACTTTGTGCTGGACGAAAAGCCCAAAGCGATCATAAACATCGTGGATGCCACGAACATTGAGCGAAATCTCTATCTGACGATGCAGCTCCTTGAGATGGACGTTCCGATGGTCATTGCCCTGAACATGATGGACGAGGTGCTTGGAAACCAGGGATCGATCGATGTCAATGCGATGGAAGCCCTGCTTGGCGTTCCGGTGATCCCGATCTCAGCAGCTAAGAACGAAGGCGTGGACGAACTGGTGCGCCACGCACTGCATATCGCGAAATATCAGGAAGCACCTCTGCGTCAGGACTTCTGTGACAAAAATGACCATGACGGCGCAGTGCACCGCTGCATCCACGCGGTCATGCACCTGATCGAAGACCATGCGCTCCAGGCAGGCATTCCGCCGCGCTTTGCAGCGACCAAGGCGATCGAGGGGGACAAGCTGATCTTAGATCATCTGAAACTGGATGAGAATGAGACACAGATGTTAGAGCACATCGTACAGCAGATGGAGACAGAGCGTGAGCTCGACCGCAACGCAGCCATCGCAGACATGAGATTTGATTTTATCGAGGGACTGTGCGATCGGACTGTGGTGAAACCTAAAGAGAGCAAAGAGCGCATCCGAAGCGAGAAGATCGACCGGATCCTCACTGGAAAATACACCGCTATCCCATGCTTTATCGGGATCATGGTGCTGGTATTTTACCTGACCTTCAATGTGATCGGCGCATGGCTGCAGGGCATTCTGGAGCTGGGCATCGACAAGCTCTGCCAGGCAGCAGACGCAGCTTTGAGCGCGGCACATGTCAACAGTGCGATCCACAGTCTGGTCATTGACGGTATCTTTAACGGAGTTGGAAGCGTACTCAGCTTCCTGCCAGTGATCGTGACCCTGTTTTTCTTCCTCTCTTTGATGGAGGACAGCGGTTATATCGCACGTGTCGCATTCGTGATGGACAAACTTCTGCGCAAGATCGGACTTTCCGGCAGAAGTATCGTTCCGATGCTGATCGGATTTGGATGTACAGTTCCGGCAGTCATGGCGACAAGAACCCTGACAAGTGAGCGCGACCGTAAGATGACCATCCTTCTGACACCGTTTATGAGCTGTACTGCGAAACTGCCGATCTACGCCTTCTTTGTCAGCGTCTTTTTCCCGAAAAGGGGTGGGCTGATCATGGCAGGACTTTACCTTCTCGGCATCGTGGTAGGGATCCTCGCAGCATTTTTATATAACGCTACGTTGTTTAAAGGAGAGCCTGTGCCGTTCGTCATGGAACTGCCGAACTACCGTCTGCCGGGGGCAAGGAATGTGGCACAGCTTCTCTGGGAAAAAGCCAAAGATTTCCTCCAGAGAGCCTTCTCTGTGATCCTGATCGCGACGATCGTAGTCTGGTTCTTACAGAGCTTTGATATGCACTTAAACATGGTATCCGACTCCTCAGACAGCATCCTCGCAGTGGTATCCGGGCTTCTCCAGCCGATCTTTGCACCGCTGGGACTGGGAGACTGGCGCATCTGTACCTCCCTGATCACAGGCTTTATGGCAAAGGAGAGCGTAGTCTCCACCCTCGAAGTTCTGTTCGGAGGAAATATCGCAGCCATGATGACACCGCTGGCAGCAGCCTCTTTGCTGGTGTTCAGCCTGCTCTATACACCGTGTGTCGCAGCGATCGCGTCTGTGAAACGTGAGCTTGGCAGCAGATGGGCAGTCGGGGTGGTCCTCTGGCAGTGTGCAGTTGCATGGGCGGCGGCATTGATCGTTCGCCTGATCGGTATGATGTTAGGAGTGGCATAAGAGATGAATATCTGGGATATCGTGATCGTACTTGCGATCGTGGCTGCTGTGGCAGGCGGGATGTACGCAAGACGAAAAAGCAAGAAAAATGGAAATGGCTGCTGCTGCAGCGGCGACTGCAGTAAATGCGGCAGATGATCATAAAAATAAGTAAGAAAGAGGGTCCTGATAAGAAGGACTCTCTTTTTTGGCATGTTTTTGGGGAAAATGCACAGGAAACATAGGGACACAAGACCGAAAAATATCGTTGTATCACGAAATTTAGCGGATTTTGTGACAAATCGCTTGCAAAGAATGTGTAGATTCTATATGATAGATAAGAGAATGTTACAAAAGGAGTAAAAATGTATGGGAATTGTTGTAATCGGAGATGTATTTATTGATATAAAGGGGTATTCTATTGCCTCCTATATCCCACAGGGAAGAAACGTAGGAAAGGTAGCACAGATCCACGGCGGCGTAGGCCGAAATGTGGCAGAGGATATCGCAAATCTGGAATTAAAGCCGACATTTATCGGACTGGTGGACGATGATGAGATGGGAGATGCGGTCATCCGCAAGCTGGAACGCCACAAGGTAAATACAACTTATATGCGCAAAGTTCCGAACGGTATGGGAACATGGCTGGCGATCTTTGACAATAACGGTGACGTCGTTGCTTCCGTGTCAAAACGCCCGGACCACGCACCGGTGGAAGATATCCTGGACGAGTTTGGAGATGAGATCTTTAAGGATGCGGACAGCATTGCGATCGAGATCGACACAGACCGCGAGATCGTGAAGAAGACATTCGCTTATGCAGAGAAATATAACAAAGAAGTCTATGCGATGGTATCCAACATGAGCATCGCAGTGGAACGTCGGGACTTTTTAAAGAGAACCTCCTGCTTCGTATGCAATCAGCAGGAAGCTGGCATCCTGTTTTCAGAGGATTACAGTGAGTACAGTGCAGAGAAGATGGCACAGGCTCTGGCAGCCCGCGTGAAATCTGCACGCATCCCGCGTATGATCGTGACAATGGGAGAAAAAGGAGCTGTCTATGCAGGCAAAAACGGAGAGTACGGTGTCTATCCGGCGATGAACGTGGATGTAGTGGATACCACCGGAGCTGGAGATGCATTTTTTGCTGGAGCCTGTGCAGGTCTTACCTACGGAAAGAGCCTGCGTGAGTCCTGTGCGATCGGCACACGCCTTTCCTCCACTGTGATCTGTACTTCCGAAAACATCTGTCCGCGTTTTTTGCCGGAGGAGTTCGGACTGAACCAGAAATAGAGGATTGGATCGGACTGGAACGGAGATAAGAGGGAAACTCTAAAGGAAGGATTTGTAAAAGAAAAAAATCCGTACAGCAAGCACAGGAGGAAATCTGAGATGAGAAGTATTATCATCGGAGTAGCCGGAGGTTCAGGTTCCGGTAAATCCACATTTACAAACAGGATCAAAGAATATTTCGGGAACGATGTGGTCGTTCTCTATCACGATAACTATTACCGCAAGCAGGACGGCATTCCGTTTGAGCAGAGAGTGACCGTCAACTACGACCATCCGGACTCACTGGAGACAGAGCTTTTGGTGGAGCACTTGAAACAGCTCCGTGAAGGCAAATCGATCGAATCTCCAGTCTACGATTACACACAGCACAACCGTTCCTCAAAGGTGGAACGGGTAGATCCGAAGCCGGTCATCTTAGTGGAAGGGATCTTACTGTTGGCGGACGAGAGAGTTCGGGATCTGTTAGACATTAAGATCTTCGTGGAAGCGGATGCGGACGAGCGTATCCTCAGAAGGATCTCCCGCGACGTGGAAGAACGCGGCAGAGATCTGAACGGCATCATCAAGCAGTATCTCACAACCGTGAAGCCGATGCACTATCTGTATGTAGAGCCGACACGTGCGAAGGCTGATATCGTGATCAACAGCGGTAAGAACGATGTTGCCTTTGATCTGTTTGTATCAAAAATCCGCCTTCTTCTTGAAAAACAAAAAGAGGCGGAATGATATAAGACTGTGCAGAAAGCCTGCATGAGAGGCTGTCGATCTATTGCATAGAGAGATAGAACAAAAGTAAATATAAGAGCTGTTCTTTTAAGGAGAACGTCTGCAGGATGGGATGCTCCCATGCTGCGTCAGGATAAGCGTCTGCTAGGAAATGGTCTTTTTTCCAATAAAGTCCATAGAGGAGCAGGCGCTTTCCTTCTCTTATGGCTTCTCTCTCCATGATCAGTCCCCAGCGGAGCTGATCCATCAGATGGATGTAGAGGGACACACATAAGACCAGGTTGCTGGTACGGTTGTGGGAGAGCACTGCGCGCTCAAGGGCGGAAGCTCCCGCAAAGTGAATGTCAAATTGCTGGAAAACATCCTGATGGGCTGTGTAAAAATCCCACAAAGTCCCGGCGGTGATCCCGTATCTGGAAGTGCGCGTCAAAAGCTGGAACTGTCTGGGGCCTGAGGCAGCCGTCTGTTTTAAGAGTGCCTGCTTGACCGCAGATTTGACCGCTTTGCCGATCAGCTCGCCCAGCTTGGAGT
Organism: uncultured Blautia sp.; assembly: GCA_964609645.1. Classification (GTDB taxonomy): domain Bacteria; phylum Bacillota; class Clostridia; order Lachnospirales; family Lachnospiraceae; genus Blautia_A. Next base: position 3,660 of record CAZSTD010000052.1, on the reverse strand, counting down.
GGCCGGACGCATCGGTGAGCGTGTGCGGGCTTTCCATATCAGCGGCGATCACGGTCCCGTCTGTGCCGGAGCCGGTTGCGATCGCTTCCGAATAAACGCTTCCCAAAAGCAATTCAGAGACTGCGGCTGCCTTGGCTTCGGAGCAGATGACAAGCGCCCGGACCATGGCAGGGTCTGTGAGATTTTGGTTGATATAGAGGAAAATATTGATCGTTCCCGGCGGAAGCAGTTCATAACTGCCCTCCTCCTCATAATAGAATGCCGGGTCTCCCGGTCCCATGCCGTTGGAGTCGATGCCTCCGGTGACGGCGGCAGTCACGGTCAGATCGCGAAAGCTCGCCTCCTCGACCGCGCAAAGCTCTGTCCAGGCTGCTGTGCTCAGGGCAGTGGCGGCAGCAGGGTCGATATCCATCTTGCGCGCGTGTGCGGCGAGATCCTCCTCGTAGGTGTCCCCAAGCATCTCGCATTCATATGCGCCGTTCATACAGTTGATGTTCAGGGCATAGGAGAGATCTGTGGTGATCCCCCCGTTCAGCGGGCTGGTGCTAAGAACCTTGGTCCTGCCGGGAAAAGAGAAGATCGTGTTTCCATGCTTCTGGGTGTAAGTAAAGGTATTGCGTTTATTCATAAAAATTCCTTTCTGCTGTTCTTTTTAATCCTGCAGATATTCGGTCGGAAGACCGGACTGCCTGCAGTAGCGATCCATCCGGGAACCCTTGTAGCAGCGGACGGTGGTAGCCTTGTTGGTGATCCACTCTCCGATAAATTCCGGGTCATGCCGGATCTCAAGGGTCTGGAGACGGTTACAGCCGTGGAAGATCCATTTTCCAAGGTATCTGACGTTGGGCGGGATCACCACATGCGTCAGCTTAGAACATTTGAAAAATGCACTTTCATCCAGCACCTCCAGGGAGGAAGGCAGTGTCAGAGAGGTCAGCCCGCAGAAATAAAAAGCCTGTTTGCTGATGATCTTCAAGCCTTCCGGAAAGGAGACCTTGCTTAAATTTTTGCATTTATAAAAAGCTCTGTCGTCGATCTCCTCGAGAGAAGCAGGAAAGACAAGGCTTGAGATTGAAGAACATTCCGAAAAAGCATCTGCGCCGATCATCACAAGGTTGCTGCTGGCTGGAAACGTGACTGTATGAAGCCTGCGAGCGTTTTGAAAGGCGTGTTTGGGAATGTAGGTCAGTCCCGATGGGATCTGCAGTTCTCTGAGTGCCACACAGTCCGAAAAAGCACCGATCCCAAGCTGTGCAATACTTTCGGGAAGACGCAGCTTCTGCAAAGAGGTACAGCCCTGGAAGGCTTTTGCCCCGATCTGCTGCATCTCGGATGGAAGGATGACGGACTTTAATATGGTTTTGTTGGAAAATGTCTCGGCTGAGATAACCTCACAGTTATCCGGAAGTTTCATCACCGAAGTGAGATATTCGGATGAATTGTAACGGCTGATGGTCAGCGGTTGCTTGTCTGTAGTTACAGGTATTGTCATAAAAAATACTCCTTTACATATAGAAAATAGGTTTTCTCTGTAACGGAGTATGGAATCCTGTAAATATAATATTATCATGGAATATATACCGATAGCTGCCGATAATCCGTGTTCTCCGAAAATACAGAGAAACCTCATAAAAAGGTGATATTACAATCACCTTTCCATACGCCTGATACGTGCAGGAGCATGGCGGCAGCTTTAAGCAGGTATTCTGACTCACGCAGTAACGCTGTATCTCCCTTCTCACATAAACCTATGCAATGGATATGAGACACAGCTGCACGTATACAGCAGCACGACTGTTCAGGATTCACACCTGATTCCCTCTTAGCTGAAAGCTATAGACTTCTGTGCGGGAAAAACATGGAAGCGATCCCAGCACAGATATAATAACAGACAGAACTTAAAACCGGTAATTGTCAATAAATGTCCAACTACAAAGTATTATACACTTTTCTGGAAAAATTTCAATGAGTTTTCGTCAGGTTTGTTTGTACGATAAAAAAACACATAAAATGACAAAAAAGGGTTGACAAAATATAGAGATATGGATAAAATTTAGACAAACTGAATGTGCAACTGTGTTGATCCGGATCGAGAGAGGTCTGGCAGCCTTTTGGCACCCCGTACAGCGCATTACTACGGTAATGCTTGAAGAATCGTCAGGTGAGAATCCTGAACAGGGGGAAGGGCCCTTGTAGTATATTTTAGTCTACAATTCACTGTACTTTTATGAACGGTATCCTGGGGGATTTTCTGTTCATGAGAGGACAAGTGGAACCTCATGAACGAAATAGAGAGAAATTTAGCCCCGCCGGGTTATCGGCGGGGTTTTTTGTCGTACATTCAGAGAGACCTGCGGGTGGCAGGCTCTGCGCGCACCTTGAAAATAGAATAATATGGCATAACTTCTTCAAAGTATATTTAGATATTTGGAAGTCCGGTGAGATCCCGGCACAGTTTATCCCTACTGTAATGAAGGACGAAACCGACAGAACCATTGGAAAGATCGCTTTCTGAGAAGGGTCGGGAGTAGGATGGTACTTCGAGTCAGGAGACGGGAGGTTATAAGGACGTATAGAGAAAAAAACAGCCGGAGGCATAACCGGAGGTGTTATTTTTGTACGATCTCTTGGTAAAACAAAATATAATACAAATAGAAGCGAAAAAGAAAAATATAAGATGGATCTATCCGCGGACGGACGGTCTGCGAAAAGATATATTCCCGCAGGATGACCTGTGGGACAAAAAAATAATTAGGAGGAAATCCACATGGAAAAAATTAAAATGACTAAAGGAATGAAAAAGAAAGTAGTAGCTATCCTTACTGGCGGTATGATGATCGTAAGTATGTGCGTGCCGACACTTGCAGCGGATGGAACAACCAACACTATTACAGTTAATGTCGCTATTAAGAGAAGCGCATTGGGAGTTGCGGATATTGTTCCGGCACATGATGTTACATTAGCAGAAGGTTCTACAGCTTTAGATGCGCTGAAAATTGCAGACGGTTCTACAACACAGGGACAGGATGTTACGATTGGAGGAGAAACGTACCATCATCAGGGGAAGATTTACTGGTCTTCTACACAGTATGGAAACTATGTACCATATGTGGATGATGTAAATCATTCTAGCACAAATAAGTATTTTGGGGTAAATGGAACACGCAGTTTTAATACTATCGCATCAAAACAAGTATATACATATCTTGAAAATTTAAATAAAACAGAAACAAATTTAGGATTAACTCAAAACTCAACATGGAATAATACCGTTCACTATACAGGTTTATTATCTGAACTGGATTATAATAATTATTCTGGTTGGATGCTTAAGATCGGAAATGGAAAAGAAGCACCGTATTATGGAGTAGATACAGTTCTTAACGACGGTGATATCGTAGTTTTGGATTTCTCTATGATGATGGGATTGGATGTGGGATTAAATGGCTATATGCAAGATAGCAATGAGAAATGGGTATATCAGACAGCTTGGAATTGATAAATAATATTTACTTACAAATTAATAAAGGGGTGGAAACAACCACCCCTTTTCGGCGTTAATATTTTAATATAAAAGGACAAGGAGAGTAATAACTAAATGGATGCGATAAGAAAATATTTGCGCAATAGTTTGCAGATCATGATCTTATTTTTGTTTAT
>CAZSTD010000051.1:0-15554 GCA_964609645.1 uncultured Blautia sp. | reverse complement strand
CTCCAATACTTTCCTCTTTACCGGGATGTTTCGTAACTGCGTTCACTGTATGGATCAGCTCTCCGGACTGCTCCTGGGTAAGTTGAAGAGTCATGCGAAGTGTTTTGGTCTCACCGGCAAATAATCTCTGAAGCAACGCTGCTGTTCCATTTACCTCCACTCCCTGCTGAGTTTCCCACACCGCTTTCACATCCTTATCCGAAAACGTGCTTGTGATCTCAATATTTTCAAAATCCCACTCACCTGTATTTACAATCTTTAAGGTATAATTCACCACTTCCCCCGCACGCACCTGTTTGGTATCCGCCTGCAATTCCATCGTCATAGCAGCACTGGCAGCCTTCACCTGTAACTGACATGGCTCACCGGCTGCCTGCACAGACTCTCCTTCATCGGTTTTTTGCCAGAAAAAGCTGCCTGCTCCCTGCCGATCTTTCTGCAAAGGTTCTTCCTGCGTAAGAAGATAACTCTGCTGGGATGCGTTTTTTTGGTATTTCTCCCTCAGCATAATTGGAAATGTCAGCTCAAAGGAATCACCTGTACTTTCTGAGATTTCCACAGGACAGGTGATTTTTGTGATCTGTGTATTTTCCCCGTTCTGATCCTGAATAGAGATCTTCTCTGTCTGTACACTCGCCCAGAGCGGAGCTTCCAGATCTGCCGGCTCAAAATATTCTGAAATGTATGCCGTAAGAAAATACTGTCGTTCTGTAGATTCTTGCTGCGCTTCTGCCTGCAAGATCTCTACCTCTTCCTGCTCCAACTCTACATTTTCATTCTCTAAGAGCGCATCCTGTCCATAATCCGTAAACTCTGCCTCCACACTCTCCAGCGGAGAAACGATCTCCACAGAATCTGCCGCTTCCATCGGATCTGTTGTCTCTATATGCTCGGCTTCCTCTTCAACCAGCTCCAGGGCCTCCAATTCCGCTTCCGGGATCGGCGCATCACTCTCCTCAGGCTCGGCTTCCTTCTGTATCGGCTGCAACAAGCTCTGCAAGCCATTTACGCGCAAACATAATTCCGCACGAAATGCATCCTCATCTGTCCACACTGCACTTTGCTCTATCCACACTGAGCCCTGGGTAAATTCTGCCGCTTCTATTCTTTCCACAGTAACTCCTGATCCGGTGATCGTCTCTGCCAAAAGGATAGCAGCCATCACAGCAGCTTTCATCCGTTTTCCAACAGACATACCCCGACTTCTGTTCTCCTGTTCATCGATCCTTGAACTCTCGTTTTGCATTCTTTTCCTATTTTGCATATTTTTCATTTTTAGATTCTTTTTTTCCATCTTCTTATTCTCCCAAAATACCGTTAATCTGTCATCTGTCCAAGCTCATTAGAGCCTGCATATCTTCTGTATCTTGTATCACTTTTTTATAAACCTATCTCTGTATTTTATACTTTTCAGTATTTTGTGCTTTTTATCCTCAAAGTGAAATTTTTTCCACAGACATACGCATCGCTCCTCTCCGTCGCATCCAGGACAAAAAAATCCCTAAATTGAGTGATCGAATAAAAAATAATGGTGAAGTTTTGCACCGATCTGGTGCCTGAAAAGATGTCATTTCTGCTGAAATGCAAAAATGGATAGCATTGTCGGCACTGCATGTATTCTGTATGTATTACATTGCAGTACTATTTTTACTTTAGCACGTCTCCTAAGCAAGCGCAAGCAAAGTTTCTGTTTCTTTTTTTATTTTAAAATTTGTTTAGAATTTTTCCGTTTTTTTTAGAAAGGAGACATATTTTGAACATATTTTAACGATATAATAAATCTTGGATAGATGAAAAACCACTCTCTATCTCCCCCCTCAAAAGTAAAAAACAACCCTCGCAGCGATGCGGGGGTTGTTTTTTTCTTATATATTTCTTACATAAATTTTTTATATCAATTTTTCAAGAAAACTTTTTACATGGATTTTCTTTCTGCGATCTCTGCCATCTTCGCCTCATTTAATCGGGTATCTCCGTGAACACGACTATATGAAAGATAACCATTCATTCGGTCGATCTTCGTCAGGTTCTTAGAACCGCACACCGGACACACATCCATCTCCAGTTCTTCATGTCCACAGTCATCACAATATGCAAGAGAAAGATTTACTCCCTCATAATATCCCAGTGCCATCGCTCTGCGGATCAATGTGCGGATCGCTTCGCGGTTATAGTCGATCGGATAGCGGACATACTGGATCTTACCGCCATTGCAAAGTTCCCAGAAACGTCCTTCCAGATCCTGCTTTTCGATCGGAGTCACATCCTCTGTCACGTGACAGTGGAAACTGTTGCTCACATACGGGCGGTCTGAGACACCTTCTACGATCCCGTACATCTTGCGGAACTGCTCCACCTGTAATCCACACAGGCTCTCTGCAGGTGTTCCGTAGATCGCATAGAGATATCCGTCCTGCTCTTTAAACTCATTGACCTTTTTGTTGATATATTTCAGGACATCCAGCGCAAACTGGCCATCCTCTGCGATAGACTTGCCATTGTAGAGTTCCTGGAGTTCATTTAAGGCTGTGATCCCAAAGGATGCAGTCATCGGCTTTAAGATCTTGCCAATCTTCTCATTTGGTTTCAGGTGGCCGCCGTAGAAACCACCCTCACAGTATGCCAACGGATTCGTGGAAGCACGCATCTGTCCCAGATAATCATAGGTGCGGATATGCAGGTTTCGGATCATTTCCAGATAGAAATCCAGCACCTCATAGAAATCTCTGCTCTCAGCTCTTGCCTTCGCCAAGATCATCGGAAGATGAAGGCTCACTGCACCGATGTTGAATCTTCCCACAAATACCGGCACGTCCTTGTCATCTGCCGGATACATTCCGCCTCTCTCATACCACGGGCTCAGAAACGCACGGCATCCCATCGGGCTGATCACTTTGCCATACTGCTTGTACATGCTGGAAATATAGCCCTTTCCTGACATAGACAGCCAGTCTGGATACATCGTCTTTGCAGAACAATCCACACCTGCCTCAAAGACATCCTCACAGATTTTTCCCTTGCCGTGAATATTTTCGTCATATAAAAATACGATCTTCGGGAAAAGCACCGGTTTTTTGCGGCCTTCCTTGCCCTGTCCGCCTTTATGCACTTCCAGTAAAGAGATCGTCGCCATCTTTTCGAACTGTTTCGTTCCCAATCCCAGTGTCACAGTCACGAACGGGTAATCTCCTCTCGAGGAACCAACAGTGTTGAGTTTATACTCGATCCCCTGCCATCCCTGGTCAAACTCTCTTCTGACTTTGTCCAGTGCATATTCAATGGCACGTTCCTCACGTCCGCTCCAACTTTCATCGGAATATTTCAAAAATTCCTGGATATATTTGTCATAGCTTTTCTGTGCATAGGGAGCAAGTATCTTGTCAACTTCCGGTACTGTGAAACCGCCATACTGCTGTGCAGCTGTGCTCAGGATGATATCGCCCATAACATCAAAGGCTGTATCCAGAGTCTTCGGCTCATTGTACCATACATTTCCCATCTCAAAGCCGCCTGTCAAAACAGATGCCACGTCAAACAGACAGCAGTTCATCGTATCGAGACGTGCAGACTGGTCATGGATATAGATGTAACCATCCTTACATGCCTGCAGCTCATTGCGGTTCATGAAAAATTTACGGTAAAGCTCTTTATTTAATTCATTAAAAATGAGGCTTCGTTTCGTCGCAACCAGGGCACTGTCTGTATTCGCATTGCTCTTATCCCCAATATAACGGATCGCCTGGCTCTTTGTGTACACATCGTCCATCATGTGGATAAAATCCAGCTTATAGTTTCTGTAATCGCGATAGCTCTTTGCAACTGCCGGGTTCACTCTCTCAAGCGCACCCTCCACGATATTATGCATTTCCTGGATCTGAATCTCATTTTTCCCCAGGGAAGCTGCATGCTCCTCCGCAAAACGGCAGATAAAATCTTTCTCCTTTTCAGAAAACGTATATAAAATTCTGGCTGCTGATTTGTTGACAGCAGCTACGATTTTTTTGGAATTAAATTCTTCTCTTGTTCCGTCTTTTTTAATTACGTAAATCATACTATTTTACTCCCATATACAATATCTAGTATTTTTTTACTGTACCGTCCACAATTTGTTCTATATGTGGTACGCTTATCAAGTATAGCACATACTCCTGTAAAAGGAAAGAGGAAAATTTTTTTACTCACTGGAATTTGCCAAGCGTAATGTTTCCTGCTATAATAGGCAACGAATAAGGTTCATAGCTATTCCTGTGGGCTGCGTCTGCAGAAGCAGGATATGCAAATATGTATTGTAGGAGGATTCCAATCATGGAACATATAAAAATTCCTAACGGGTATCAATCAGCTTTAAATCTTCACGATACCCAGATCGCCATTAAGACTGTGAAAGATTTCTTCCAGCAGACTCTGGCACAGAAGCTGAACCTGCTGCGAGTTTCCGCTCCTGTATTTGTCAATCCGTCTTCCGGACTGAATGATAACTTAAACGGCGTTGAACGTCCGGTCAGCTTTGATATCAAAGGACAGCCTGAGAATGCCGAGATCGTTCACTCTCTTGCGAAGTGGAAACGATTCGCATTAAAAAAATACGGCTTTTCCCACGGTGAAGGTCTTTACACCGATATGATCGCGATCCGCAGAGATGAGGATCTGGACAACATCCATTCCGTATACGTGGATCAGTGGGACTGGGAAAAAGTCATCAGCAAAGAAGAACGAAACATGGACACTTTAGTTTCCACCGTCCGTGCCATCTACAGTGTTCTGCGCAAGACTGAGAAATATATGGCTGTACAGTACGATTACATCGAGGAGATCCTTCCAAGAGAGATCGCTTTTGTCAGCACACAGGAGCTGGTAGATATGTACCCGGAACTCACGCCAAAGCAGAGAGAATACAAGATCGTCAAAGAAAAAGGCGCGGTATTCCTGATGCAGGTCGGCAAGACCTTAAACAATGGCGAACGCCATGACGGACGTGCTCCAGACTACGATGACTGGGAATTAAACGGTGATATCCTTGTTTACTATCCAGTTCTCGATATTGCGCTGGAACTTTCTTCCATGGGTATCCGTGTAGACGAAGAAGCACTTGACGCACAGCTCACAGCTGCAGGATGCGATGACAGACGAGAGCTTCCATTCCAGAAAGCGATCCTCAACCAGGAACTTCCTTACACTGTCGGCGGCGGTATCGGACAGTCACGTATCTGTATGTTCTTCCTCAGGAAAGCACACATTGGCGAAGTACACGCTTCTCTGTGGCCGGATGCAGTCATGAAAGAGGCTGAGGAAAAGGGTGTGCAGCTTCTGTAAGAACCTTGCTTGCAACATGTTGAAACACTAATGAATGTAATGGGGTAAATACAAGATTGAATATTTTATTTTTTTTAACACCGAAAAGTGACGTTGCTTATATCTTTGAAGATGAAACCTTACGACAGACTCTCGAAAAGATGGAACACCGGAAATTTTCCTGTATCCCTCTTTTGAGTTTGGACGGAAAGTACAAGGGAACGATCTCTGAGGGCGATCTTCTCTGGGGAATGAAGACACTGAACGTATCCAGTCTCAAAGCCGCAGAGGACATCTCCATCATGGCGCTCCCGCGCAGGGCAACCTACAAAGCAGTTCGTGCAAACAGCAAGATGGAAGACCTTCTTGACTGCGCGATCAACCAGAACTTTGTTCCGGTGACGGATGACCAGGGATTTTTCATCGGGATCATCACCCGCAAAGAGATCATCAAGTACTGCTACAAGGAATTAAAAAAATATACGTCTTCCGAGACTCCGGCTCAGTCCTGACTATCGTGAAGCAAAAAAACACAGCAGGCATAAATCGTCCTGCTGTGTTTTTTTCTGTAAATTTCTATAAACTTCTAAGTCAAATTTCCAAAGTTTTTGATCTGTCAAAGATCATAAAACTTTAGAGAGGAAATCTTTTAATCTCTGGTTCTTCGGATTTTTGAAAAATTCTTCCGGAGAATTTTCTTCCTGTATCTTACCATCATCGATAAACATTACGCGAGTTGCCACCTCTCTGGCAAATCCCATCTCATGTGTCACGACAGCCATGGTCATACCAGATCTTGCAAGCTCCTTCATCAGCTCTAAAACTTCTCCTACCATCTCCGGGTCAAGCGCAGATGTCGGCTCGTCAAACAGCATCACATCCGGGTTCATCGCAAGAGAACGCGCGATCGCGATACGCTGTTTCTGTCCACCGGAGAGCATATCTGGATATGCATCCGCTTTATCCGGAAGCCCGACACGTGCCAGAAGCTCTAACGCTTTTTTCTCTGCTTCTGCTTTTGTCATCAGTTTTAATTCCACCGGTGCCAACATGATATTCTCTTTAACCGTCTTATGAGGGAACAGGTTGAACTGCTGGAACACCATTCCAATCTTCTGACGATGTCTGTTGATATCCACCTTCGGATCTGTAATATCAGTTCCCTCAAACAGGATCTTGCCGCCTGTCGGAACCTCCAGAAGGTTCAAAGAACGCAGAAAAGTAGATTTACCGGAACCGGAAGGTCCAATGATAACCACCACTTCACCCTGGCAGATATCTGTGGTGATCCCATCCAGAACCTGGTTGCTCCCAAATGCCTTTTTCAGGTCTCGCACTTCAATCAATACATTTTTATCGCTCACTGGTTCTTAATCTCCTTTCCAATTTATTCATTCCCCATGTCAGGAGTCCAACGATCACGAGGTAGATCAATGCAGCTGCCATCAAAGGCCAGAATGCATTGTAGGTACGGCTCTGGATCAGCATCGCACCCTTTGTCAAGTCCATCATACCGATATATCCGATGATGGAAGTCTCTTTGATCAATACGATAAATTCATTTACCAATGCCGGAAGCACATTTTTGAATGCCTGCGGAATGATGATCAGGCGCATTGTCTGGCTGAAATTCAGTCCCAGGCTTCGTCCTGCCTCTGTCTGTCCCTGATCAATGGACATGATACCGGAACGCACGATCTCTGCTACGTAAGCACCGGAGTTGATACCAAATGCCAGACCACCCACGATGATCTTATTCATCGCTACGGAGCCAAAGATAACAAAGTTCATGATCAAAAGCTGGATCATGGTCGGTGTTCCTCGAATCACAGTCAGGTAAACTCTGCAGATGATGTTGAGCACCTTAAAGGAACCGGATTTATCATGCGCAGAACGGATGATCGCTACTAAAAAGCCGATGATCAGACCGATGATCACCGCAAGCACTGTGATGATCAAGGTTGTCTTTAAACCATCCACCAGCCATAGATAACGGTCATCTTTTATAAAGTTCAGATAAAGATCGTCTTTTATACTTGCTAATATCATAGGATTATTCATAAAAACCTCTGTCTCGAAAAGGGAGCTGTTGGCAGATCGTCAACAGCTCCGTTGTAATCGTGTTTATTGTATCTTACTGTAGTTATATTATTTCTTTACGATGATAACCTGGCTTGCATTTGCATAAGTATCTGTAAAGTCAACGCTGGATTTACGGTCCTCTGTCACAGTCATACCTGCTGCACCGAAATCTGCTTTGCCGGACTGTACTGCCGGAAGGATGGAGTCAAATTCCATATCTTCGATCTTTAACTCATATCCAAGTTTATCACAGATCGCCTGTGCGATATCTGCGTCGATACCTATGATCTCATCACCTTCATGGTATTCATATGGTTCGAACTCTGCGTTAGTAGCCATCACTAAAGTTCCGTTAGAACGATCAACATCTTCCGGAGACTCATATGGTGTCTCGCCTGCATTGTCACCGATGTAGTTGTCCATAATGTTGTCAAGGGTGCCTTCTTCTTTCAACTCTGCTAAAGCGCCGTTGATCTTCTCAAGAAGCTCATCGTTGCCTTTCTTTAAGCAGATCGCATATTCTTCTTCCTCAAATGGCTCGTCTAAGATCTTCAGATCGTCGTTGTTTTCTACGAATTTTGCAGCCGGCTGGGAGTCGATGATCACGCAGTCTACCTGTCCTGCTTTTAATGCCTGGATCGCTTCGCTTCCTTTGTTGTAGCGTTCTACAGTAGAGCCATCTTTTTCATATTCAGATGCATCAAGGTCACCAGTTGTTCCAAGCTGTACACCGATCTTTGCCCCAACAAGGTCATCCTTGGATGCTACTTCTTTCGCTGCATATACATTTCCTGCTACGGAAACTACCATAACTGCACTCAATGCAAGTGCTGCAAATTTCTTATTGTCTTTCATATCCTTTTCCTCCTCGTTTACTCAGACAGCAGTCCCAAAGCACTCTGCCTGTCTATGCGAAATGCACCGCTGCCTCGCTCCAAACTTATCTTCCGCGGATATCCGGCATAATTATGCATTTCTGTTGTATATTTTGTTTATAATTTTATCATACTTTTCGCAAATTGCAATAGTAGAGGAGCAAATTTCGAGGTAAACCTTGAATAACAGAATGATTTTTTTTATAATGTATAATATCATTCCAGAAAAAGGAAAGGTTTTATCTGTGTAAAACTCGCAGAAACAGAAGTATAAATATTCAGCGGCATAAAACAAATGCTCAAACAAGGAGACTTATTATGAAATTTACAAAAATGCATGGAATCGGTAATGATTACGTATACGTAAACTGTTTTGAAGAAACGGTCAAAGACCCATCCGCGGTGGCAAGATTTGTCAGCGACCGTCATTTCGGGATCGGCTCTGACGGACTCATCCTTATCAAACCGTCAAAGATCGCAGACTGTGAGATGGATATGTACAATCTCGACGGCTCCCAGGGTGCGATGTGCGGAAACGGGATCCGCTGCGTTGCCAAATATGCTTATGACTACGGTATCGTAAAGAAAGACCACATCTCCGTTGCTACGAAAAGCGGGATCAAATATCTTGACCTCACGATCGAGAACGGGAAAGTTTCTCAGGTAAAAGTAAACATGGGTGCACCGATCCTGACAGCCAGTCAGATCCCGGTTGTTTCCGAGAAAGAGGAAGTTATCAACGAACCTCTTAATGTAGACGGCGAGACCTACTATGTCACCGCAGTTTCCATGGGAAATCCACATGCCATCGTATATATGACAGATGTGGAACACCTTGACATCGAGAAGATCGGACCGCAGTTTGAAAACCATGTCGCTTTTCCAGACCGTGTTAACACAGAGTTTGTAGAAGTCATTGACCAGCACACCCTGCGCATGCGTGTATGGGAACGCGGTTCCGGCGAAACACTCGCCTGCGGAACAGGTGCCTGCGCAGTTGCCGTTGCTTCTATTTTAAATGAGCGCGTAGACGGCGAACATCCAGTCACTGTCAAATTGCTTGGCGGTGATCTTGAGATCTACTGGAACAGACAGGAAAACCTCGTATACATGACAGGATCTGCCACAACTGTATTTGATGGGGAGATCGATATCAGCTCCTTATGATCTACATACATGAATGATAAAAGATCCGGACATCTGTAGTTTCATTTCTGCAGATACCCGGATCTTTTCTTATTTTCTCAAAAAATCTTAGATCAGACCGACCAGCGGAAGGATCCTTTCCATTATAAATACTGCTGCGCAGGCAAAAAGTGCTACTGTGAGCAGACTTTTTTCTTTATAGGCAACGAACAATGCCACCACAAATCCCACAGCCGCGGAGATCACACTGTCTGTCGCGGTGAGGATCGCCGGAAACGTCATGGCAGCCAGACATGCGTACGGCACATAATATAAAAAGGATTTGATGAATGGGCTGGTGATCTCTTTTCTTGAGAGAGCAAGCGGCAGCATACGGATCAGATAAGTGACCGCTGCCATCACAAAAATATAGATATAAATATTATGATTCATAGACTCTGCTGCCCTCCTCTTTTCGTTCTTTGGTTTCGTTCTCCCCTTCCTCTTTGATTGGGAAGAAGTAAGCAGCCGCACCTGCTACGATCAGCGTCGTGATGATGATCACAAATCCGGATGATACCTTAGATAAGAGCGGAATCACCTTAAACAGCGTACTGATGACCATCGCTGCCACCACCACCATAAGTATCGGTTTTTCTTTTTTGGCCGGCGGAATGATGATCGCAAGGAACATTCCGTAGATCGCCACACTCAGGGCACTCATCATAAAATCCGGAAGCAGATTTCCAGAGATCGCACCGATCAGCGTTCCCAGCACCCATCCCGGGATCGCCACACACATAGCACCGTAGTTATAGAAAGCACTGACCTTTCCAGGCTGGCTGGCGCTAATGCCAAAGATCTCATCCGTCACGCCAAATGCTGCAATATAGCGGTGCACCGACGATTCATCTCTCCTAAATTTCTGTGCAAGTGAAAATGACATCAGACAATATCTCAGGTTTATGATCAGCTGTGTCAATGCCATCTCCCAATAAGAGCCACTCATGACCATGATCTCAAGCCCTGCAAACTGTCCCGCTGATGTGACATTGGTCAGCGAGATCAAGACTGCCTGCCAGATGCTCAGTCCGCCCGCAACAGCCATCATACCGAATGTAAAGGATACAGCAAAATATCCCAGACCGATCGGAATACCGTCTTTTAGACCTTTCTTGAAGCTTTCACTTCTCATGTTTTTCTCCTCCTCGTATAGTTTCCATGCAGTAACATACTGATACACAGACAACCCGGAGGACATACGCTCTGCCTCCGGGCCTTCATCTCACTATTGTATCACTGTCGCAAAGGAACTTCAACCATAAATGCTCTCAGCTTCCATACCTGACGCTTCTTTTAGATAATAGACCGCGTCCGAGGCAGCTAATACCACATTTTCTTCATGCATAAAGTCTGTGATATTGGAGTCAAAAAGCATGTTTGCCTGCGCTTCAAATTCCTCATCTCCATCCCAAAACAGCACTGCAAGGCTGACAAACGGAAAGATCGGAAGGATAAATCCTGCATCTGCCTGTTTCATCTTAGTTCCATTTAATTTCTCACCTGCCATGGCAAGCTCTGGCACATGCCCAGAAAAAGCTCGTGCAAGTTCTGATAAGATCGTCCGCTTATAGGCAGCTTCAAATGGATAAGCTCTTTTTACCTCGCGAAATGGCACCAGCTTGCCAGATGCGACCGGATCTTTGATGGAATAGTGGAACAGATTATAGATCATGATCTTAGTGTTAAAGGACAGATTTCTCTGAGGATCTTCACACATAGAGATCTGTCCGTTCTTTCTGTCTATCTGCATCTTATGGCTGAAATATACGATATATAAGAACTCGTCATCTGCCTCTAGCTGAAATTTTCGCACCAGTTCTTCCTGATCCATTTCCAGAAACTTCTGTCTCCACATTTCGATCACATTCTCATAATTCGATCCTGATCTGCTCATCTTCTCTCTCCTTGCATTCTCTGCATATTCCATAGAGGATGGAATTTTTGCACTGCAGAGTAAACCCGTGGCCTTCCTGTATATGATGGGAGATTTCTTCCATAAAATGACATTCCAGATGAACGATCTTTCCACATTTCACACATTTAAGGTGCAGATGCTGCTCGCATCCCCTCCCTGGTTCCACATACTGATAGGCAGCCTGGCATCCTTTTTCTGCCACATATTTGATCACAGTTCCATCTTTCGCCAGTTTATCCAGATAGCGGTAGATGGTCGTGATATTGACCTCACTGTCCTGCTCTTTCAGATATTCGTCCACATCTGCCGCAGTCACGGTGCGGTCACTGCTGTTTTTCAAAAAATCCAATATTTTTCTGCGGCTTGCCGTCGCATAACTGCTTCCCGCCATACACATTCTCCTTACTTTTTATTCCAGATCGATCAAAATACGATACCCAGCATCTCGATCACGATACCCCAGAATACACCCAGTGCATAGAGTGTCCCCAGCACTTTAAGGTTTTCAGCCCGATCCTTATTCAGACGGAACAAGACCATCAGGCCAACACCTGCATTTACCAAAAGCCCGGACATCATTGCACCAGCTCCAATGATGTGATCCAGATAAAGCTGTGTGATCACAACAGAAGATGCACAGTTCGGGATCAGTCCAACCAGTGCAGCGATCACTTCTCCAACTACCGGCATTGCTGAGAAAACACCAGCCAGTGTATCCTCTCCCACAAATCCAATGATCACGTTTAAGATCAGGGAGATTAGGAAGATATATCCAAAGATTTTCAGGGTATGTACTGCCGCGGAACGAAAGATCCCATGCTCACAGTGGCAGTGTTCTTCCTCGCAGATATCGTGGATATGCATCTCTTTTTCCTGTTTCTTTAACACATGAGTATATACGTATTCTAACACCAAACCGGAAAAAATTCCAATCGCAGCTTTACATGCCAGTATTTTTACGATCGTTGAGAGCGGCACTGCGTTGGAGATCATGATCGGCAGCATTTCATCGGAAGTTGAGAGATACACTGCGATCAAAGTTCCGATCGTGATCACCCTTCCAGAAAAGAGACTGGTCGCTGCCACTGAAAATCCACACTGCGGGACCACCCCAAGCAGGCCACCCCACACTGGTCCAAGTTTCCCGGCCTTGCGTATCCTGTTTTTCGCTGCCAGACCGGTCTTGTGTTCCAGCCATTCCATCAATACATAAGTCAAAAAAAGAAACGGGAGCAGTTTTACACTGTCCATCACCGCATCCATCACCATATCAAGCATAATTTCCTCCTGTAGATCCAGATTATTTTTCCTCGGATATATCTCCGACATCTTTCAATTTGCATTTTCTTCGCATTTGCAACTTATTTGCATTTTTGATTATATCCAATTTCGTTTGTTTGTCAACTATTTTTTGATCTCTGCGCAAAAAAGCAGCCTCCCAAATAGGGAGACCGCCTTCTGAGTGCGTTTGGAGGATTACTATAATGGCAAGATCTTTTAATCTTCTACTGCTTTAAATGCTTCGTCGAGATCCTGAATGATATCGTCAATATTTTCTGTTCCGATGGAAAGGCGAATAGTATTTGGCTTGATGCCCTGTTCCAGCAGTTCTTCTTCACTTAACTGAGAGTGTGTCGTCGATGCCGGATGGATCACTAAGGATTTCACATCTGCTACATTTGCAAGGAGTGAGAACAGCTCCAGATTGTCGATGAAATCTTTGGCTTTCTGTGCATCTCCTTTGATCTCAAATGTAAAGATCGAACCTCCGCCGTTCGGGAAGTATTTTGCATAGAGTTCTTTCTGGCTTTCTTCTTCCGCAACTGACGGATGATGTACTTTCTCCACCTGTGGATGAGAATTGAGATACTGTACGACTTTCAGTGCATTTTCTACATGGCGTTCCACTCTCAATGACAGTGTCTCTAATCCCTGAAGGAAAATGAAGGAATGGAACGGAGAGATCGTAGCTCCTGTATCACGGAGCAAGATCGCGCGGATCTTTGTCACAAACGCTGCTGCTCCGACTGCCTTGGTAAAGCTGATTCCATGATAGCTTGGGTTCGGTTCTGTCAGAGATGGAAATTTGCCGGATGCTTCCCAGTCGAATTTACCGCTGTCTATGATCACACCGCCGATGGTCGTTCCATGTCCGCCGATAAATTTCGTTGCAGAATGTACCACGATGTCTGCGCCATATTCGATCGGACGGACCAGATAAGGAGTGGCAAATGTATTATCTACAACCAGAGGGATTTTATGTTCATGCGCAATCTTTGCAACAGCTTCGATATCGATCACATCTGAGTTTGGATTGCCAAGTGTCTCTATATAAAGTGCCTTGGTGTTTTCCTGGATCGCCTTTTCAAATGAACCTTCCTCAAAAGGATCTACAAATGTAGCTGTGATCCCGTAATTCGGAAGGGTATGTTCGAGAAGATTGTAGGAGCCTCCGTAAATATTGTTGGCCGCTACAATGTGATCTCCCTGCTGTGCAAGGTTCTGGATCGTGTAAGCGATCGCCGCTGCTCCGGATGCTACTGCGAGTGCCGCCACACCGCCTTCAAGTGCTGCGATCCTCTGCTCAAAAACATCTTCTGTCGGGTTTGTCAGTCTTCCGTAAATGTTGCCTGCATCGGAAAGTCCAAAACGTGCGGCTGCGTGGTCGCAGTTTTTGAATACATAGGAAGATGTCTGGTAGATCGGTACTGCTCTCGCGTCTGTAACAGGATCTGGATTTTCCTGTCCTACATGAAGCTGTAATGTCTCAAATTTAAATTTTCTGTCTTTTCTTGCGATTTTTTTACTCATGTGTCTGTCCTCATCTTTCTTTATTTTGTCTTGTATTCAAGTTTTGCTATTATGTTTTTGAAAGTTTATCAACACAGACACATTCGTTTTTCTTCTATACAGATTCGATTCCGGCTTTTTAATACTCTCATCTCAGGTGTTTTCTCTTTCCATATATTTCATATCTTATTGATATGATTTCTATGGTTAGATAATAACATTCTTTCCCTAGTATGTCAATAGGAATTGTAAATTTTTTCCAATTATTCGATCACGCCACCGCCGACTACTACATCTCCGTCATAGAGAACAACTGCCTGTCCTCTGGTGATAGCTCTTTGTGGTTTGTCGAAACGTACATGCAGTTTGCCATCCTCTGTCTGCCATGCAACTGCATCCTGCTCTGGATGACGATAGCGGATCTTTGCTTTGAGTCTCACGGGCTCTTTGAGGGAATCACAGGCGATCAGGTTTACTTGTGTCGCGGTAAGTTCTGAATGGAAGAGATCTTCATTGCTGCCCAGAACAACCTGATTGGTCTTTGGGGAAATATCACATACGTATAATCTAGCTGCTGCCGGGATGCCAAGTCCTCGTCTCTGTCCTAATGTGTAGTGGATGATCCCTTTGTGCTGTCCCAGGATGTTTCCTTCCATATCCACGAAGTTTCCTGGCTGGGATTTGCGTCCTGTGTATTCTTCGATAAATTTTGCGTAGTCACCGTCCGGCACAAAGCAGATGTCCTGGCTGTCATGTTTTCTAGCGTTGACAAAGCCGTGTTTTTCTGCAAGTTCGCGTACTTCCGTTTTACGCAGACCACCCAATGGCAGGGAGAGGTGTGCGAGCTGTTCCTGTGTGAGCATATAGAGGACATAGCTTTGGTCTTTGGTGTCATCTACTGCTTTTTTCAGAAGATAGCGGCCTTTTTCTTCGTCGTATTCTACTCTTGCGTAGTGTCCGGTTACGATATAGTCAAATTCCAGTTCTCTCATTCTCTGGAACATTTTGTCAAATTTCAGATAACGGTTGCAGTCGATGCATGGATTTGGGGTGCAGCCGTGTTCATAGGCATCTACAAATCTGTCCATGACATCTTCTTTAAATTTTTCGGAAAAGTTAAATACATAGTATTTCATTCCCATTCTGAAGCAGACGCTTCTGGCATCTTCTACGTCGTCCAGGGAGCAGCAAGTTTTTTCGCTTTTTTCTCCGATGTCTTCGTTATGAAAGAGTTTCATGGTTGCTCCGATGCATTCGTCTCCGGTTTCTTTTGTCAGTAAAGCTGCTACGGAGCTGTCTACTCCGCCGCTCATTGCTATGATTGCTTTTTTCATATATTTTTCCATCCTATCTTTCTTGTGTTGTTTCATGGTTTCATTGATCCGTTGTTTTTAATAGTAATAAATTGATAG
>CAZSTD010000050.1:0-15836 GCA_964609645.1 uncultured Blautia sp. | reverse complement strand
GCTACACTGGTAAGCAGAACTAATCCTTCCGGAATCATCCCCAGAACTGCTGCTACCATATTTACCACAGAATCTTTCAACGAATCCCCTACAATATAATACTGCTTATAAAAGAGCATTGCGCCGAGCGGCACAATAATGATACTGATCACCTTTAAGATCGCATTCAGCGAATTGCGAAGCTCCGAATTATGACGCTTAAATTCCTTCGCCTCGCTTGTGATCTGCGATGCATAATTGTCTTTTCCAACATGGATCACCTGACAGCACGCCTCTCCCGCCGTCACAAAACTTCCAGAGAACAATTCATCTCCCGGATTTTTAGCAAGATTGTCCGCCTCACCTGTGAGGAGAGATTCGTTCACCTCCACAGATCCTTCCAGTACCTTCGCATCAGCTGGAACCTGATCGCCTGTCTTTAAAAAAATTAGATCATCAAGCACCAATTTCTCTGTTGAAATACTCCATTTTTTCCCTTCGCGCAAAACTACTGTTTTGCTCTCTGTAAGAATCGCAAGTTTATCGATCGTCTTTTTGGCCCGGATCTCCTGCACAATACCGATCACCGTATTGATCAGTATGATCCCCATAAACATAGAATTTTTGTACGAGCCCACAAAAAGTACTAAAATCAGAAGCGCCAGATTCAGAAAATTGAAAAAAGTAAGTGAATTTTCCATAATGATCTGTTTGTACGTTCTGGTATTTGGGTTTTCGTTAGCATTGATTTTTCCCTGTGCGATCCTCTCCTGCACCTGTTCGTTTGTAAGTCCTGTCATTTCCACCTCTTTCTCACCGTTCATAACGGCGCGAACCATTTTGCATGTTATAAACATGGGGCAGATGATAAGTATCACCCGCCCCTTCTTCATTTACTATAACGACTTTCCATCACAAACTGCTTCAGTCAGATCGTTTTTTTAATATTCTTCTTCCTCTTCTTCCTCGCCTTCATGGATGTCAGACTTCGGTTTCTGAAGACCTTCGATATGGATATCATGTTTCTCTGCATAATCCCATAAAGCTGCATGGATCGCTTCTTCTGCGAGCAGTGAACAGTGAACTTTTACTGGCGGAAGTCCGTCCAGAGCTTCCATAACTGCCTTGTTTGTCACCTGCATTGCTTCCTCGATGGTTTTTCCTTTTACCATCTCTGTAGCCATGCTGCTGGTCGCAACCGCTGCACCACATCCAAAAGTTTTGAATTTGCAGTCTCTGATGATATGTGTCTCATCGTCAATATCAAGGAAGATACGCATGATATCTCCACATTTCGCATTTCCGACAGTACCTACACCGCTTGCGTCCTCAATCTCTCCTACATTACGCGGATTCTGAAAATGATCCATTACTTTGTCACTGTAAGCCATTGTTATTGTTCCTCCCAAAAACTACTTTGTCTTATTTATTTTATAATCTATAAGCGATTATTTCTGTTTTTTCAAAAAGTCTTCATATAATGGAGACATGCTTCTTAAATGAGCTACGATATCTTTCAGTTTGTCTACTGTGAAGTCCACATCTTCCATTGTAGTCTCCTCGCTCAGAGTCATTCTCAGAGAACCATGTGCGATCTCATGAGGCAGACCGATCGCCAGAAGCACATGAGACGGATCAAGAGAACCTGATGTACAGGCTGAACCGCTGGATGCACAGATCCCATAGTTGTCGAGCATCAGAAGTAAGGACTCTCCCTCGATAAACTGGAAGCTCACATTTACATTGTTCGGAAGTCGTTTTACACGATCTCCATTTACTTTCACGTACGGGATCTCTGTCTCAATTCTGTGGATCAGATGATCACGGATCTCGATCTCTTTCTCAGTACGCTCTTTCATGGAAGCGTTCGCACGAGCTGCTGCAACTCCGTATCCTACGATGCCCGGAACATTTTCAGTGCCTGCACGGCGCTTACGCTCCTGTGCTCCACCATGTACGAAGGAACGGATCTTTACACCTTTACGGATATATAAGAAGCCGATCCCTTTCGGTCCATTGATCTTATGTCCGCTTGAGCTGAGCATATCAATGTTACATTCATCTACATTGATCGGAACCTGGCAGAATGCCTGAACTGCATCTGTGTGGAAAAGAACGTTGTGCTCTTTTGCAATACGTCCGATCTCTTTGATCGGCTGGATCGCACCGATCTCATTATTCGCAAACATAACAGAGATCAAGATCGTCTCTGGTGTGATTGCTTTCTCCAGCTCATCAAGTTTCACAATACCGTTCTCATCTACGTCCACATATGTGATCTTCGCACCGCGTTTCTCCAGATACTCACAGGTGTGAAGGATCGCATGATGTTCGATCTTCGTTGTGATAATGTGGTTTCCTTTGGATTTATATGCTTCAAAAGTCGCTTTCAGTGCCCAGTTATCAGACTCTGAACCGCCTGCTGTAAAATAAATCTCCTCTTTTTTCGCTCCAAGAACCTCTGCGATCTGCTCTCTGGCAGTTGTCACTCCTTCTTTACTCTTACCGGCAAAATCATAAATGCTGGACGGGTTTCCATAATACTCTGAAAAATACGGCAGCATTGCCTCCACAACCTCCGGTGCTGTTTTCGTTGTAGCCGCATTGTCCAGATAGATCATCTTTCCCATTTTCTTGTCCTCCTGTTTTATTCAAGTATGTCCGGCGCAGCTTTCGCCGCGTTCTTACTTTCTAATTTTTCTTCATGTACTCGTCTGCTCTCCTCGATAAGCTGTCCAAGCATCAAAGTATCCACAGCATTCGTTATACTGTCATTAATCCTTTTCCAAACGATCTTCGCCACACACACATCGCTGCCATGGCAAGTTCCGTCATTCTCAATCCCAGGGCAGGCCGCCGCATCCAGACCGCCTTCCAGTATACGCAAAACCTCTCCAACCGAAATCTCATCCGCTGATTTTCCAAGCTGATACCCACCGTATGCTCCTCTGCTGCTCTTTACAAGGCCCGCCTTCTTGAGCATGGCCATCAGCTGTTCGAGATAACTTACGGAAATATCCTGCCGTTCCGCAATACTCTGCAGAGACACTGTTTCTTTCTCACTGTGCAGTCCCAGATCGATCAGCGCCTTCAGGCCATATCGTGCTCTTGTTGACAGTTTCATTCTATCACCTCGTTTTTAATTCCCAGTGTTTTCCTCGGATTTCATGTCTACTTTACCAGAAACTTACTGTTCTGTCAAGGTAATTTTGTACATATAATGACATAAAAAAGTCCATCAGGTTATCGAATATGTCAAAAAAGCTTTTTATCAAGGGAACTTTACTGCTCACGATCACGGGTTTGCTCAGCAGATTTATGGGATTCTTTTACAGGATATTCCTCTCTCATACGATTGGTGCACATGGAGTTGGAATTTTTCAGCTCGCGCTCCCACTGCAGGTTTTACTCCTGTCTGTGTGCTCCTCCGGGATCCAGACCGCACTCTCACGTTTCACAGCTTCTGAGATAGCACTGGGCAAACATAGACGGGCAGCAGATCATCTGATCGGAGGCACTTTTTTCTCAGTTTCTCTCTCTGTTCTTCTATGCGCAGCCCTCTATCGCTGTTCTGATCTTTGGGCAAACTGTATCCTGAAAGAACCGCAGACAGCGCCTTTGGTCCGGATGATCGCTTTTACCATCCCCCTGGCAACTTTCCACAACTGTATCAACAGTTATTATTTTGGCAGAAAAAAAGCTGGATTTCCTTCTGCAGTACAGCTCTTGGAGCAAAGCTTTCGCATCGGTGGCTGTTATCTTTTATATCAGATCTGCACTGCTAAAGGTCTTCCGATCACTCCCATGATCGCAGCCGGAGGAAACCTAGCAGGTGAGGCAGCTGCTTGTTTCATTTCTCTGTTTGCTATCAGTATGCATTTTCACGAAACACATTATTCGCCTTTTGCCATAAAAGATCCATTTCAGATACTAAAAGATCTCCTGCAAATTTCTGTACCGCTCACTCTAAACAAACTCCTGCTCACAATTCTTGGCAGTATAGAAGTGATCTTGATCCCTGCAAGACTCCAAATGGCTGGATCTAGTTCTCAGGAGGCACTGAGTATTTACGGTGTTTTTACTGGTATGGCGCTTCCATTGATCCTATTTCCATCCACGATCACAAACTCCGCATCCGTCATGCTGCTTCCCTCTGTCACGCAGCTGCAGGCATTGGGATACGAAAAGCGGATCCGCTACGTGATCCTTCGCATTTTTCGTTACTGTATAGCACTTGGCATTTTTTGTATGACTTTCTTTTTGTTTTTCGGCAAATTTCTTGGAGAATTTTTGTTCCACAGCCAAACCGCCGGCATCTACATACGCGCTATGGCATTTATCTGTCCTTTTTTATATCTGAATACCACCCTTACAAGTGTCCTAAACGGCCTGGGAAAATCTTCTCTGTGTCTGCTGCATAGCGTGATCAGTGTGTGTATCCGCGTCGGTTTTGTCCTGTTTGCGATCCCCGTCTTAGGTATACGCGGATACTTTTACGGAATGCTCTGTGCAGAGATCATCCTAAGCATTCTTCACACCAGAAGTTGTTTTTACACCTTGTGAAACTTTCTATCGACATTCTTTCCAGAATGGTTTATAATCTACTTATACAGTTGTAAAGCGTTAACGTAACCACTTGCAGCTAAGATCCACGCAGGCGTACATTTTTGAAGATGCGCCAAACAATAAAAAACAAAGGAGATAAAAAACATGGGATTCGATTTTATCAAAAAATTACCAACCCCTGAAGAGATCCGCAGCCAGTATCCGATCGATGCGGAAATTCAGGCCATCAAAGATGCCAGAGACAAGGAGCTGCGTGATGTCTTTACCGGAAAATCCGATAAATTCCTTGCCATCATCGGTCCCTGCTCCGCAGACAATGAGGACGCAGTCTTAGATTATCTTTCCAGATTACGCAAGGTTCAGGAAAAAATAGCTGACAAGGTTCTGATCATCCCTCGCGTTTATACCAATAAACCGAGAACTACCGGTGAAGGTTACAAAGGCATGGTGCACCAGCCTGATCCTGAAAAACAGCCTGACCTTCTTGCCGGTCTGGTTGCTATCCGCAAGATGCATATCCATGCGATCCAGACAAGTGGAATGACCTGCGCAGATGAGATGCTCTATCCGGAAAACTACCGTTATCTCTCAGACCTTCTCTCTTACGTCGCAGTAGGCGCACGTTCAGTGGAAGACCAGCAGCACCGCCTCACAGTGAGCGGTATGGACGTACCGGCAGGTATGAAAAATCCAACCAGTGGTGACACTGCCGTTATGCTCAACTCTGTGATAGCTGCACAGGCTGGGCACAGATTTATTTACAGAAGCTGGGAAGTAGAGACAAGCGGAAACGAACTGGCTCACACCATTCTTCGCGGTGCAGTAAACAAGCACGGAGAAGCTATCCCAAATTATCATTATGAGGATCTGCGTCTCCTTTGGGAAAAATATCAGAAGAAGAATCTGAAGAACCCGGCAGTCATTGTAGATACAAATCATTCCAATTCTGCTAAGAAATATGACCAGCAGGTTCGTATCGCCAAGGAAGTTCTGCACAGCCGTCAGGTAGATCCAGAACTTCACACACTGGTAAAAGGTCTTATGATCGAAAGCTACATCGAGCCAGGCAATCAGAAAATTGGCTGCGATCACATCTACGGCAAATCCATCACAGACCCATGTCTTGGATGGGATGAATCTGAAAAACTCTTATATAAGATCGCAGAAATGTGCTGATATCAAAAAAGGAAGTTGGTTTCCCAGCTTCCTTTTTTAATGACGTGGATGTGTCTTCATATATACATCACGCATCTTATTCATATTCATGCCCAGATACACCTGTGTTGTGGAAATATCCGAATGCCCTAACATCTCCTGCACGCTTCGGATATCTGCACCGTTCTGCAGCATATGTACTGCAAAGGAATGTCGCAGCGTATGCGGTGTGATATCCCCCTTGATCCCCGCATCATCTGCATATCCTTTCAAAACTTTCCAAAATCCTTGTCTGCTCATGGCTTTACCTGAGCAATTGGTAAACAATGCCTGTTCTGCCTCATCTTTGACAAAGGCAGAACGAGCCCCATCCAGATAACGCTCCAGAGCTTTTTTGCACGGAACGCCGATCGGAATGATCCGCTCTTTTCCATTTTCATGACAGATCACATAGCCAAACTGCAGATTGATATCTGAGATCTGTAGATGAAGCATCTCACTCACTCTCATACCTGTTGCATACAAAAGCTCCAGCATGGCAGCATCACGGATTCCCTTTGCAGTATCCAGCTTCGGCTGCTGCAATAATTTATCCACTTCTTCTACTGAGAGGATTTCCGGTGCCTTTTTCTCAACCTTGGGTGGTTTCAGATTCTCCGCCGGGTCTTTGCCGATCATGCCTTCCTTCCACAGATATTGAAAAAAAGCTCGGATCGATGCAACGCTCCTTGAAATAGAAGCAGATGCAAAATGTTCCCGTTCCATATAGCTGATATACCCTTCTAATTGAAGTTCTTTTACTTCATTGAAATTTCTGACTCCCCGTTCGCTCAAAAATACAGCCATCTTTTTGAGATCACGCTGGTAAGAGATCTCTGTGTTTGCCGATGTCTTTTTGATATCATGCAAATATGTGATAAATTCCCTTATTTCTATATCCATAATGCGATACTTTCCGCTCCCTTTTATCTATCTAAGTACATAATAACCTGTTTATCTATTCTTTAGATCATCTACACAGCTGCCACTGCTGTACAGCTCATTTCCATCTATCTCTTTCTCTACTTTCATCTGGAAATGCACCTTGTATTATACTGTTTATTTGACATAAAATCAAACCTTTTTTTTACAAAAATCCCTAAAAATCAAGGTTTTTCGACCGTCTATACTAGATATCGGTAACTTTATGACAACCAATACTAAATATAGTAAAATCCACGTTAAAAAAATTTTATATGGCCTAGCATTTTTTCCACGATCCATGGATTGATATAGCATTCCGACAGAATTCCCAGTACATAAACTGCTGCCATCGGAGTAACTCTAAGCAGATATCTTCCCACCTTCTGCGGGAACAATCCTCGATTTCTCCATATTCCAGCTGACACTCCCCACACCTGCTCTGCTATATACAGAAATACCGGGATATAAAATAAATACTGTGGCAGCAAAAAGGCCATCCCAGCAAAGCCTCCGATAAAGCCAAACTCCAAAATAGAGACCGATAAGATCACTCCTGTATAGAGCCCCAGTGCGATAACTTCCAGTACAGCCAGCGGTGCGCCAAACACCGAAAAACCACAAATCACAGTCAATACAAACAAACTCCCTCTGCACTTTATAAGCTCTCTTAAATACTCGTTCCCTGTTACACTACTATTTGCAAATGTAGTAAGAAAATAAACGGAAGAAAGCGTTATTTGCTGCCATTTAAGTTTCCAAAAAATATTCGGTAAAAGATTTCCTGCCAAAAAGCCAGATAAAAATAAGATACAGGAAGGAAATTTTCTTTTTTTCATAGATTCACCCTGTACCAGTTTACGAAATATAAGTTTCAAATATAACAAAAAAACTCTGAAGATCATATTTCTATCATCTTCAGAGTTCATATCTAAATCTGCAAATCTTAGGAGCAAAAAATTCCTTTAGGTACTGCTTTCCTCTCAAAAATCCACTTCTTGCGATCAGTCTGTGATCTTTATTGTCTCAATGACTGGCTGTTCACTTGCCGGGATCGTTCCGTTATTGTCAGTAGGCTTGGAATCTTCACAGATCTGGTCTACGACATCCATTCCACTGGTAACCTGACCAAATCCTGCGTAGTCACCATCTAAGAAGGTGCTGTCTGCCTGCACGATAAAGAACTGGGAGCTTCCGCTGTCCGGATCACTCGCTCTCGCCATAGAGATCGTTCCTCTTGTATGGGAGATCTCGTTCTCCACACCGTTGCTGCTGAACTCGCCCTTAATGTTCTCATCAGAACCACCCGTTCCATTTCCATTCGGGTCTCCGCCCTGGATCATAAATCCTTCCATGATACGATGGAAAGTCAGCCCGTCATAAAATCCTTCCTGCGCAAGTTTCACAAAGTTTGTAACTGTGATCGGAGCTACATCTGCATCCAGTTCCACATCGATAGTACCGTAATCTTTTACCTCGATCTCTGCATGGTGGATCCCTGTCAGTTCCTTGGAAGTATCCAGCAGAACACCTGAAGAATTTTCAGCTTCTTCACTGTCATCTGCACTCTCCTCACCATCTGTAAATCCTGCATCTGCAGCTTCTTCTTCGCTTACTATATTATCCGCATCCGCCGTCTTGTCTGAATCTCCTTCCGCAGATGTGTCTTCTGTCTTTGTCTCTTCTGTTTTCGTTTCCTCTTTCGTATCACTGCCTGAGCATCCTGCAAACAGACTCGCTGTCATAGCTGTCACGCACAGCGCTGCCAGTAATTTTCTTTTCATCTTCTTTTACCTCCAAAATATTGTATGTACCCCTGCCGCATCCAAATAGATGCCTGCCATACAAACAGATAAGGGATCACTCTTATTGAATTATAACCTATCATTGAAAAAAAACAACTCTTTTCACAAAATATTCAGATTCCATCTTTCCAGACATTCTGCTGCTGACGTTTCTATTTACTTTCCATCCTCTGCCTGTTAAAATAAAAATCAAAAAAGTATGTTATAAAAGAAAGTGAGGAATATCTCCATGGAAAAAATAACAAGTTTCACTATAGACCATATCAAACTGCAGCCGGGCGTTTATGTCTCCCGTAAGGATACCGCAGGCAATGCGACCATCACCACCTTTGATATCCGCATGACATCTCCGAACGAAGAACCTGTCATGAACACAGCAGAGCTTCACACAATGGAACATCTGGCAGCAACCTTCCTGCGAAACCATAAAGAATTTGGTCCGAAAATGATCTACTGGGGTCCTATGGGATGCCGTACCGGCAATTACCTTCTCTTAAACGGAGATTATGAATCCAAAGATATCGTTCCTCTTATGATCGAAACCTTCGAATTCATCCGTGATTTCGAGGGAGAAATTCCGGGCGCTTCCGCCAAAGACTGCGGAAACTATCTAGACATGAACCTTCCGATGGCAAAATATCTGGCAAAGAAATTTCTGGATGAAGTCCTCTATGACATCAAGCCAGAGCGCCTTGTCTATCCAGAATAAGAATTTCACTTCATAGCGCAAAAACGGGGATGATATCCATCGGATACCATCCCCGCTTCTTTTTTCTAAAATTCTTTTTTCATTACTAAGACTAACTTCTTTTCAGAATGTTCCAGCAGACTACTCTGCAGTCGGATCTGTGGTGGATACGTAATCCCCGCTTGCGTAGCAGGTCTGTCCTTCATAGTCCACGCGGATCCATCCGTTCTGGCATACACCTGTGCTATGTAACTGTGTTCCCACAGATACGCTTGCGATCAGTTCCGCATCCGCACTTGCATCTGCACGAAGATTCAGCTCTGATGCTGCATAATAAGTTGCCTCTTTAACTTCCACCGCGATTCCACTCGCCGTCTGTTCTGCCGCTGCAGGTGTTGGAGTTGCCTCCGGTGTCGGAGTTGCCTGTGTGACCTCTGGTGTTGGAGTAACTTCCGGTGTAGGGGTAACTTTTACGATCATAACGCTGGAATCGATCGTCGGGTCAAAACCGCATCCCTGAACAGCAAATGCCAGACTCAGTACGAGAACCAGCCAAAGTGATTTTTTCATAGGTAAGAATCCTCCTTTATCAAACATCTTCATGCGTCCGCAGACTCATGATCCGTGTTTTTACGTTTGCTTATTCATTAATATACACGATTCTTCCGCAATATGCAAGTTTTATGTTATGCTCTCATTTCGTCTTACTTATTTCTTAGGATCATTCTTTTCCTTCTGGGATCTTCTGAATGATCGTCTTGTTTGTTCGGATCAAGAAGATCAAAGACGCCGTCACTGAGATCACTTCCGCGATCGGGAATGCCCACCACACAGCTGCAAGACCACCCACTTTCGCAAGGATATAAGCAGCCGGAACCAAAACAACTAACTGACGCATGATCGATACGACCATACTAAAGACAGCTTTTCCCAATGCCTGGAAAATAGTTCCAGTGATGATGCAGAACCATGCAAGCAGATAATCGATACCAATGATACGGAGTGCAGGAACTCCAATCGCAAGCATATCTTCCGAAGCGTTAAACATTCCAAGCAGTACCTGAGGGATCAACTCAAATGCTAAAAATCCCAGAGCCGAAAAGAAAAATGCAATCTTTAAGCTCAGTTTGATCGTCTTTATCATACGTTTACGCTGCTGTGCACCATAACTGTATGCAATGATCGGTGTGATTCCATTGTTCAGCCCGAATACCGGCATAAAGAAAAAGCTCTGAAGCTTGAAATATACGCCGAATACCGCTGTTGCGGTAGAAGAAAACTCGATCAGGATACGATTCATGCTGTATGTCATGACCGAACCGATCGACTGCATGATGATTGAAGGGATACCTATCGCATAGATGTTTCCGATCATTTTCAGATCCGGGCGAAATCCCTTAAAATTCAATCGTACTTCCGGATTGTATTTATGGTTACAGACACCTGCTACCACTGCTGCTGCGCACTGTCCGATCACGGTAGCTGCCGCCGCACCTGTCACGCCCATCGCTGGCATTCCAAATAATCCAAAGATCATGATCGGGTCTAAAATGATATTTATGATCGCGCCGGTAAGCTGAGAAACCATACTAAAGATCGTTTTTCCTGTAGATGCCAACAGTCTCTCAAAAAAGAACTGTCCGAATACACCAAACGAAAAGATCAAAACCGTACTTAGATAATCAATGCCCATCTCCATGATCTCTACGTCTGCACTGCCAACCTGACTTGCATAGAACGGTTTTACAGCGATAAATGCCAAGATCAAAAATACAACATAACTCAGTACATACAGCAAGCCAGCGTTATTTGCAACACGGTTTGCTTTTTTCAAATCGCGCTCTCCCAAGGCTTTCGAGAGCAGTGCGTTCATACCAACCCCGGTTCCTGCACCCACTGCGACCAGCAACGTCTGCAGCGGAAATGCCAGTGAAACGGCCGTCAACGCATTCTCTGAAAGCATCGCGACAAAAATACTGTCTACAATGTTATACAATGCCTGTACCAGCATAGATAGCATCATCGGCAGAGACATGTTAAACACAAGTTTTCCAACAGGCATCGTGCCCATCTTATTTTCCGCTACAGGAGCGGATGTTTCTCTCTGACTCATATCTTCCCCCATTTCCTCTTTATCGCTGCCTTCTTTTGTGCAGCGACCTCTTTTGTTCATTTATCTGCAAGATCCTGGAAATCCCTCTACAAGCTTCCTATCTTACAAAACATAGGAAAATTGCACAAATTTCTTCTTACAGACCCAATTTAAAATTATAACATGAACCTATAGGACATGGAAGTACAAATATGTAAAATCTGTACAAAGATTTGTTATACAATTTTTTTTAGGCATTCACATTTATTTTTTTTACTGTCTTTTTATTTTGCTCTGTTTATGTTAAGATAATGGAAACACTTTAATTTTACTTTTGAAGGAGGATAACTATGGGACGGCTTACTATGTTAAAACAGATCGCAGCAGATGTCGCCTCACAATTCGGACCTGACTGTGAGGTCGTGATCCATGATATAAAGACCAAAGATCCCAAGCATTCCATTGTACACATCATCAATGGTCATGTCACAAACAGAACTACGGGGGACGGTCTTTCCAGCACAGTCTGTGATACGCTCAGGAAGCTTTCCTCCGGCACAGTGCCCAAAGATCGTGCCGGATATCTGGTCAAAACACCCGAAGGGAAAATCCTCAAATGCAGTACCTCCTATCTATGCGATGACGATGGAACTTTGCATTATATTTTTGGGATCAATTACGACATCACCAAACTGACGATCGTCGATTCCGCCCTTCACGATCTGCTCACCTCAGAAACTGAAAAGCAAAAGCCCAGACACAGTACACATAACGTAAATGATCTGCTTGAGCATCTGATCGAAGAATCCGTGGAGTTAGTCGGCAAACCGGTCGCTCTGATGAACAAAGATGATAAAGTAACCGCGATCCAGTATCTCAATGATGCCGGCGCTTTTCTCATCACCAAATCCGGCGATAAGGTCGCACATTATTTTGGGATCTCCAAATATACGCTTTACAGCTATATCGACGTAAATAAATAGGATATCATCCTTCCAATCCATGCGCCTGCTTGTAGATCTCGCAGGCTGCATGATTGACGCATCTTTCATACGCACAGTCCATAAAACTCAGGCTTCTTTCACCATTCTCCTGCATCGTATATTCACAGCAGACGGTCATCCCTCCATTGCAGGTTCTACAAAAACCAGAAATAAATTCTTCTTCTATCTCGTTTCTTTCACTCATGTAAACTTCTCCTTTTCCTGAAATTTTTAGAAATGTTGCCAGACATTTTTATCAATATGTATATGATAGTCAAATATCTTACGATTTTTCTCCTGTTTTTATTGCATTTTATTTTCCACAGCTTTATAATTAAGTATAACATAAAATGTCAGCAGCAAAAAGCAGCTGGCATAAATCCTTGCGGAAATATTAAAATAGGAAAAAGAGGGAAAATGCTATGAACAAAGAGTTTTACGATGAGGCAAGACGTTCCAAAGTCCTGTCCAAAAACCTGATCACGCAGTTACTTGACAGCATGAACTACAACAATATTTCTTTTATCAACTGGTCCGTAGAAGTCTTAAAGATCATCAAGACACGTCTTGAGCGCGGAGATCGTATCACAGATGAAGTATCTAAGATCACATATGATATGAAATCTTTCCGTAAATTTGTAGAGACCAATTTCTCATCCTACATCACTAGCCAGGTCTTCGATGCGCCGGAAAAGGCAGAGAAAGTATACTTTTCTCTGGAAGCTTCCGAGGATGGAACCACCTATGACATGGTCATGACCAGTTCCTCCACCAAGAAAACGTTCCAGTGGATCTCCAGTTTAAGCGAGCATTTCGCATTATCTGTCATGATCCCTACAGGTATGGTTTATCTGAAAGACCTTCGTACACATACTTACCAGCCGTTCCTCTCTGCCAACGGTAAATATTGCAGATATGACTCTGACAAAGGTCAGATTGTTGAGCTTTAATATCTTAATTATATCAGATATACAAGCGATCATATTATAAGAGTAAAAATCCCCTGCGAAAATATATGTTTTTAACACACCAACATTTCGCAGGGAATTTCTATTTTTTAACAAAATCATTCACCTAATTCAAAAAATACAGAATCTTAAACAAACCCCAAATATGAATCCATACAATCAAAAAATTAGGCATATGTCATGTTAATTAAAACTGATAAAAATCAGCGCAAGCATCTAAAATTATTTTTTTATTTTACAAACCTGACAATGTTCTCATTACTAAGTCTACATCTTTGTTTTCCAATTCCTGAATAATATGCAAATATGTCTTCTGTGTTGTTGTCATACTAGCATGTCCCAGTCTTCTTGCAACACTTGCAATTGATACACCTGCGAACAATAGCAATGATGCATGTGTATGGCGCAGTCCATGAATTGAAATAGAAGAAATTCCGCATTCTCTGCAATGTCTGGCAAGCACATCATTTACTGTTGAATTATAAATTTTGTTTTCCCCAACAAAAATCGGCTTATCTTCTGGCATTCCTTTGATCAATTCAGAAAACTTCACTACAATCTGCCAGTCAATCTGAATCTTTCTTACAGAAGACTTGTTCTTTGTTGGCAAAAATCCACCTTCACCTTTGTAATCCCAAGTCTTACTGATAGACAGTGTCTGTCTTGCAAAATCGAAATCAGCAGGAGTTATCGCAAGTGCTTCCGAAAATCGCATGCCTGTCTTAGCAACCAGCAGAATAAACCAATCCCAATTTGGCTCTTCTTTGATATCAAGATGAGCAATCAAGGTGTGAAGTTCAAATTGATTTAAGTACTTAATTTTCTTTGCTTTTGGTGTCTTTCCCTTAATAATTGCCTTTCTTGTAGGATCCCTCGATATTAATCCTTCATCTACTGCATCAAGGATTGCTCCTTTTAACTGGTGGTGAAAATCCAGCGTTGTCTGTCTTTCGTGTTCCTTTGCATAATCATTTAGCAATTGCTGATATGCCGTTCTTGTCAAATCACAAATTCTTAAATCAGGTGCAAGTTTTTCCACCCATTTCAAAGTCATCATATACTTTGCCATCGTTGCTTCTCGAATTGCACCTTTTTTATATACATCTACCCATTGTCTGTAATAATCACAAAAGAGCGATGATCTATCCGTATCATTTAACATAAGCTACCTCCATTCTCTAAAATGCTCACGCTGACATAACCATTTTTATAGCGAAGATAGCTTTATGCAATTAATTTAATGTGAAATAAGTGGTTTAATTTCTTCCTCTAAAGTTCTTTTCAATTCCGCCATCATTTGATTATAATACTTATACTTCGGTAATGCTCTTTCCTGTGCTGTCTTATAACTCGTAAAATCTATGGTTGCCTTAACCGCACTTTCATTTGGTATCTCACCATTTTTATAATGAATAGCCGCATACATCACATCATCTTTTGATGCATACCATGTGATACAGAAATCCGTAATCACCTTATCAATGCAATCGTTCTTCATTGTTTCCACAATGTTTAAAATCGACTGGCCCTTATATTTATTTTCATCCAACTCGATTTCATCGACCAGATTAGACATAATATCTGCCACCTTCGGGTTTTCCTTACGCAGTTCTTCTATGTATTGTTTCACTTCCTCAATCTTTTTCTGACGTTCTTCTGGCGTAATAACTTCCGATTCATCATTCGGTGTTACGATATTCTGAATCAGGTTGATTATATACTCATAATCAATTTTAGTATTGCTGTAAGCCATAAGTTCATAATCTGAATCCACATCATTCGTATCCCGTGTATCATCCGAATCCTTGTCCCCGGACTTAATTTCTTCCAGCACATTCAAGTAATGCCCAGCGTAATCATAATACTCATCTTCTGTGATTCCATATTCTTCAAGCATAGAGTCCTCGTAATTCGTAAAGGACTTTAGCTGTGCAAACAGCTTATCAAAATTCTGGAACATTTTTGCAAACACTTTCTTTTCTTTCAATGACATTCCTAGAACTTCCGAAGGAGTCTGTGCACTGACACGTAATGCAGTAAGCGCCTTTCTAAATGCCGGCTCAATCTCATTCCACTCTGCCATAAGGGCACCCTTTGTTCCACCTGCAGAATATAACTTCACTGCATTATCCACGCACTCCTTAAATAATTTCGGTGCCTGAAACGTAACAATCTGTCCATACGTCTTATTCTTATCAAATATACGGTTTGTTCTTGAAAATGCCTGTATTAAATCATGCGGTCCCATCGGCTGTCTGTCTATAAATATCGTAGACAGACAAGGAGCATCAAATCCGGTCAGCAGGCGGTCAACTACTATTACCAAATCCAGCTGTTCGTGTCTGCTTTGGAATTTTGCATCTTTTCGTGCCAGTCTTTTATTCAAGTTCCCATTGTAACCCTGAATCTGTGATATTTCGTACTTTGTGCCAAACATGTCATTATATTCGTTCAGAGACTGCTGCATTTTCTGCTGGTTTACATGGGATCCCTCTTCATTTTCAGAAACAGAGTAGGTAATGGCAAATTTCGGAAAATCAGGAAGTACCTGCTTGATCTTTTCGTCAATCACAAGAGAAGTTTCCCCATTTTTTACCTTTGTCAGCAAATCATAATACTTTTGTGCCATCTGAATGGAAC
>CAZSTD010000049.1:6868-15839 GCA_964609645.1 uncultured Blautia sp. | reverse complement strand
CCAATTTCAGAATTTTAGGATCTCAGAACGATAGAAGCTTAGAATTTGCCAATTTCAGAACCTTAGGATCTCAGAACGATAGAACTTTAGAATTCCCCAATTTTAAAATTATAGAAATTTAAAATTGGGGAATTTAAAACGTTATTATTTCAAAAAATTATTAGTTCATTGCTAATTTGATCGCGTTGAGAAGTTCTTCATAGGTTTCGTATGCTGGAAGCTCTGGGTGATCTGCCTTGATCTTATCTGTGCTGCGGAAAAGGAATCCTGCCTTGCTTGCCTGGATCATGCCAAGGTCGTTGTAGGAATCTCCGCTGGCGATCGTCTCAAAACCGATGGACTGCAGTGCTTTGACTGTGCTGAGTTTGGACTGTTCGGTTCTCATTTTAAATCCGGTGATCTCACCATTTTCGGCAACCTCAAGAGAGTTACAGAATAAGGTTGGTCTGCCGAGTTTTTCCATCAGAGGAGCTGCGAACTGTGTGAAAGTATCACTGATCAGGATAACCTGTGAGAAAGAACGCAGTTCATCTAAAAATTCTTTTGCGCCAGGAAGCGGATCGATCTTTTCGATGGTTGCCTGGATCTCTTTTAATCCAAGTCCATGTTCTTTTAAGATGCCAAGTCTCCAGTTCATCAATTTATCGTAATCCGGCTCATCGCGAGTGGTTCTTTTTAATTCTGGGATACCGCTTGCCTCAGCGAAAGCCACCCAAATCTCCGGTACTAATACTCCTTCTACATCCAGACATGTGATATACATACTCATAAAACTCCCTTCCGTGTGTATTAAAATTTCATGTTTGTTCAAGATACAGTTGTCATTTGACGTTTCCTATCATTTCTTATAGAAGAAAATTATGGGGAAGACGTATGGGAAAAGATTTCCTGCATCACTGTATCGCTGTGATTAATGAAACTATCTTAACATATTCTGCAAGGTCTTGCAATTCCCAAAATATAATTGTATTCCGCGAAGTACAGAAGTGAAAATTTCGATGAAAAGTGCAGATATTTGATTAAAAATGCACAAAAAGTCAATTACAAAATTGGTAAAAATGTAGTTGACATTTAAAAAAAGTGTCGATATACTAAAAAATAGTTAGGAAGCTAACTAATTGAAAAGCCATGAGATTTCCCACCAGCAAATATTGAAATGTATTTGCGGGTGGGATTTTGTCAGCAATAAGGAGGTGGAAAATGTGGAAGAAGCGTGGAAAGAAAAAGTAGATCAGATGCATATAGGACGGATAATCCATGTTCTGTCGCATCAGATGGCAAGGAATAACCCTGAACTTGCTTTGGATCCAGATGATCTGACGGTAATGCAGAAACATGTGCTGAAATTTATCCTTCTGGAAACCTTGCACAAAGACCTCTATCAGAAAGATATCGAAGAAGAATTTCAGGTCAGAAGATCAACAGCGACCGGAATCTTACAGCTGATGGAAAAAAATGGTTACATTTACAGAGAAAGTGTAAAACAGGATGGAAGGCTCAAGCGTATCGTGCCGACGAAGAAAGCGGAGGATATCCGGCCATCGATCCTGGGACACATCGATAAGACAGAGAAACTTCTGATGAGTGGGATCGCTCCTGAAGATGTAACTTTGTGCAAACAGGTGATGTGGAAGATGCACGAAAATCTGGAAAAAATATTAAAATAAGGAGGTCGTAGAGTTAAGATGAACAAAAAATTGTTACGCGCAGTCAGAGAGTACAAGAAACAGTCCGTACTGGCACCGCTTCTTGTTATTCTGGAAGTATTGATGGAAGTATTGATTCCTCTGGAGATGGCGAAGATCATCGATGTCGGGATTGCGAATGGAGATCTGGGCTATATCGTACAAAGAGGGATCATCCTTGTGATCATGGCGATGCTCTCTCTGTTTTTTGGCGCGCAGGCAGGAAATATGGCAGCAGTTGCGGCAGCCGGTTATGCAAAGAATTTAAGACACGATATTTTTTATAAGGTGCAGGATTTCTCCTTCAAAAATATTGACCACTTTTCAACATCTGGTCTGGTAACCCGTATGACCACAGATATCACGAATGTACAGCAGGCATATATGATGAGTATCCGTCTGCTTGCCAGAGCACCGTTTATGATCATTTTATCCTGGATCATGACACTGACGATCAATAAGACCGTTGCGATGCTGTTCCTGTTTGTGATCCCGTTCCTGGGCGGCACACTGCTTTTTATCGCAAAAAAAGCACATCCGCATTTCATCAAGGTGTTTGATGAATACGATAGACTGAACAACTCTGTACAGGAAAATGTAAACGCATCCCGTGTAGTAAAGGCTTTCGTAAGAGAAGATTATGAGATCAATAAATTCCATGGGATTTCCAAATATGTCTATGATCTGTTCACAAGAGCGGAAAAGATCGTGGCATGGAACTCACCGGTCCTGCAGTTCACTATGTATACAGTGATCCTTGCGCTGGTTACGATTGGCGGTAAGAGTATTGTCTTTGGTGCGATGGAGACCGGAGAGCTGACAAGTATCATCGTGTATGCGATGCAGATCCTGATGTCTTTAAATATGGTTACCTTTGTGTTCGTTATGATCATGATCGCACAGGCATCTACAGACAGAATCACAGAGGTTCTGGACGAAGTTCCGGAAATGCAGGACAAACCGGACGCATGTAAAGATGTAGCAGACGGTTCTATCACCTTTGAACATGTAGATTTCAGTTATGCAGGAGAGGGCGGAAATCTTTCCCTGAGAGATGTAAACCTTCATATTAAATCTGGACAGACGATCGGTATCATCGGCGGAACAGGAAGTGCCAAGTCTACTTTGGTACAGCTTATCCCGAGACTTTACGATGTAACGAAGGGAAGCGTAAAAGTAGGCGGTAAAGATGTTCGTGAATATAACCTGGAAGCACTCAGAGATCAGGTGTCCATGGTGCTCCAGAAAAACGTACTTTTCTCCGGAAGCATCTATGAAAATATCCGCTGGGGAAATGAGAACGCAAGCAACGAAGAAGTGCAGAGAGTCTGTAAGCTGGCGCAGGCAGACGGATTCGTCAATGAATTTCCGGATGGCTACAATACGATGATCGTACAGGGCGGAAATAACGTATCCGGCGGTCAGAAGCAGCGTCTGTGTATTGCCAGAGCACTGCTGAAGAAACCGAAGATCCTCATTCTGGATGACTCCACCAGTGCAGTAGATACCAGAACAGACGCACTGATCCGTAAGGCATTCCGCGAGGAGATCCCGAACACAACTAAGATCATCATCGCGCAGCGAGTTTCTTCTATTGAAGATGCAGATCAGATCATCGTCCTCGATGATGGTAAGATCGCAGGTATCGGAACTTCCGAGGAACTGCTCAGAAGCAATGAGATCTACAGAGAAGTATATGAATCACAGGTCAAAGGAGGCGGAGACGATGAATAAGAACAAAAAATTGGACAAAAACACCATCCAAACTGCCAAAAGACTTCTGAAATATATGACAGAAACTTATAAAGTGCAGTTTCTTATCGTATTTATCTGTATCTTTATCAGCTCAGTGGCAAGCATTTCTGTTTCCTTGTCTCTGAAATTTATGCTGGATGACTTTATCATCCCGTTAATCGGCCACACAGATCCGAATTTTGCAGGTCTGTATCGTGCGTTGGCGGTACTGGGAAGCATCTTTTTACTTGGAGTTATCTCCACATTTATCTACACCAGAATGATGGTTTATATCGGACAGGGCGTACTCAAAAAAGTCCGTGACGATATGTTTGAACATATGCAGACTCTCCCGATCCGTTACTTCGACCAGAATACAAACGGTTCCATCATGAGTCTTTATACGAATGATACTGACACACTCAGACAGATGATCAGCCAGGCGATCCCGCAGGCTTTGATGTCCCTGTTTACGATCGTTGTAACCTTCATCTCTATGTTGGTGCTCAGTCCGCTTCTTACGATCTTAGCAGTGATCATTATCTTTGTGATGCTGACTGTCAGCAAGAAGATCGGAGCAAACAGTGGAAAATACTTTATCCGCCAGCAGGTAGCAGTGGCAGACGTCACTGGATTTGTGGAAGAAAGAATGAACGGTCAGCGAGTAGTTAAGGTGTTCAACCACGAGAGAAAATCTGAACAGGAATTTGACAAACTCAACGAGTCACTTTTTGAGAGTGCGGCAAACGCAAACAAATATGCAAACATGATGGGCCCGGTCATCGGAAACATCGGTAACTTACAGTTTGTTTTGACCGCAGTGCTCGGCGGTGTGCTCTCCGTATCCGGGATCGGCGGCATCACTCTTGGTGTTATGGCTTCCTACCTGCAGTTTACTAAGAGCTTTACACAGCCGTTCATGCAGGTGGCACAGCAGTTTAATGCCATTATCATGGCGCTTGCAGGTGCAGAGAGGATCTTTGCCCTGATCGATGAAAAGCCGGAAGAAGATGAGGGCTATGTAGAACTTGTCAACGCAAAGAAAGATGCAGATGGAAATATCGTAGAATGTAAAGAAAGAACTGGTATGTGGGCATGGAAACATCCGCATTCCGCAGATGGCTCCGTCACATACACAGAGCTGACTGGTGATGTTCGCTTTGAGGACGTGACATTTGGTTATAACGAAAACAAAGTCATCCTCAAAGATATCAGTCTTTTCGCAAAACCTGGACAGAAACTCGCTTTCGTAGGTTCGACAGGTGCAGGTAAGACGACCATCACAAACCTGATCAACCGTTTCTATGATATCCAGGACGGTAAGATCCGCTATGATGGCATCAACATCACAAAGATTAAGAAGGATGACCTCAGACGTTCCCTGGGTATCGTACTTCAGGATACACATTTATTTACAGGAACGATCAAAGAAAACATTCGATATGGAAAACTGGATGCTACAGATGAAGAAGTATACGAGGCAGCAAGGCTGGCTCATGCAGACCAGTTTATCAGAATGCTTCCGAAAGGATATGATACAATGCTCAGTGGCGATGGTGAGGAACTCTCACAGGGACAGCGTCAGCTTCTCTCGATCGCAAGAGCAGCGGTTGCAAATCCTCCGGTACTCATCCTCGACGAAGCGACTTCAAGTATCGATACCCGTACAGAGAGTATCGTACAAAAAGGTATGGATAACTTGATGAAAGGTCGTACCGTATTCGTGATCGCACACAGACTTTCTACGATCCGAAACAGTAATGCGATCATTGTATTGGATCATGGTAAGATCATCGAAAGAGGTGATCACGAAGATCTTATAAAATTAAAAGGAACTTATTATCAGCTCTATACTGGAAAACTGGAATTATCTTGATCAGTAAAAGATCTCTCGGGAAACCGGGAGGTCTTTTTTGCAAATGTCGCTTGGTGGGTGACCAATGTGGATGAGCTGACAGATATAATAGAAATTGTACAGTTGCTGACAGGTTTTTTGATGTAATGTTAAATCTTTGTAAAATTGTGCGAATAATCTCTAAAATAGATTCTGAATATTGAATATGCCGACAGAAAATGATACAATAACAGACAAACAGTGAGAAAATTTTTGGCTGTAATGGAACAGCCGCAAAAAGGTGAAACGATATGTTTAAACATCAGAAGATACAGGCACTTGAGGACTTTTTTAAAAATCTTTCGGACCGAAGATCTCGGGAGGATGTCTATTTTTATCGTATAAATGGATATACGCAGGAGATCAGGCAGTTTATCAGAACGTATTATGAGACTGCGCGCAGGCGCGGAGTGGTGATCGAGGGAAAGATCCCAAATCCGGATGATAAAAATCTGGCTTATTACGGCGAGATGATGGGAATGGATTTTCAGCTTAGTCTGGGGTTTATCGGAGACAGCCTTGGGAAATGGCTGCCCAGAATGAAGACGGAACAGCGCAGATATGTGGCAGAAGCTGTCTATGACTGTCTTTTTTCACTGCGAAAAGAGGGCAAGAATGACAATATGCTGCGCAACGCTTACATCAAGTTCATGTGCTGGCTGTATTATAAATTTGAGCGTATCGTGAACCTTCTGGGAGAAAACGAAGTCCCGAAGATCTTATATGAAGGTGAGATCAGCAGGTACGAACTGATGCTTATCTCAATCTTGTCAAATGCGGGGTGTGACGTGGTGCTGCTGCAGTATCGCGGGGATCAGAAATATTTGCAGTTAGATCCGGGATCTGCATTGTCAGATGTATTCGCAGAAGGAGAAATGTCGGAATTTCCACAGACATTCAGCTTAAAACAGATGCGTGAGCAGATGCAGCAGGAGCGAAATACAGAGCGACTTTATGGAAAGAAGCCAGAGATCTTAAACTGTACGAACGCGTGGATAAGTGGGAGATCGCTTGATGATATGCGAACACCGATCTTGAATCGTGGAGAGGACCCGAAACTTTTTTATAATTGCTTTCTGCAGATCAGCGGGGTTGAAGATAAGCTGACGTATCTCAATGAGCTGTATCAGCTCGGACAGGAACTGCGAGCAGCCAAGCGTCCGATGGTGGTCGTGAACGGACAGATCGCACCGCCTTCGCCGGAGGAGATCCGTGAGATCCGGCGTCAGAATTATCAGGACAAAGACCAGATGCTGATGGACCTTTCATCAAACATCCGTTATGGCAGTGAGCCACAGTTTCAGCAGCTCATGGTCAAGGCGTTTATTGATGTGATGCGTGAGGAGACTGCGCGCACAGATAAAAATCTGAACAAGCTGACAGGAGAGGCAGTGTATTTGCTGTGTTGGCTGAAACGATACCAGGCACAGCTTTTTCCAAGTTGGAAAATGCCGCAGGTCAGTTGCTTTATCTATATGGGTGGATGTAAGAGCGAGCAGGAATGCCTTTTCGTGCGTATGCTGTCTAGGCTTCCGGTGGACGTATTGATCTTGCAGCCAGATCGGAACTGTATAGGTGAACTAAAAGATCCAATGCTGTACGAGCAGGAGTTTACGGAATCGATGATCGTTGCTGCTTTTCCGGAGGAGAACAGTAATGTGCAGATGGGAACTGCCGCATATCACGCGGAGCGGGAGCTGGATACTTTGCTGTATCAAAATTCTGGTCTCTACCGGGACAAACAGCACCAGAAAGCTATGTCCGTAAGTCTTAAAACGATGTATGAAGAAATTTGGATGCTCTGGAAAGAGGATCTGAAATATCGCCCGAATTTCAGCACAGCGCAGAATAAGGTAAAT
Organism: uncultured Blautia sp.; assembly: GCA_964609645.1. Lineage (GTDB taxonomy): Bacteria > Bacillota > Clostridia > Lachnospirales > Lachnospiraceae > Blautia_A. The sequence goes on along the minus strand of CAZSTD010000049.1, from coordinate 8,667 downwards.
ATGCCGGTTATTTTTGCGAAGGTGTCCGGTGTGAAGGATGCTTCTGTGACGCACTACTGGGAAAAGATCGGAGAGCTGGTGACGGAAGACACGGTTGTGATCCGAAGCGTCCCTTATATTGATCCGTTGGGAGAAAATCCAATGAAAGCTCCTGCAGTTAGTTTTTATAAAAACCATCATCTGCTGAGAGATAAGATCACAGGTCATCCGGACTATCCGTATGGATTTCTCAGAGAGGAGATCCAGGAACATATCCTTGATAAGCTGGAACTTTTGATCGAGGAGAAATTGATACGGGGAACTTTTGAGAATGGGACAGAATATACGATCATTGCGACAGTCTTAAATCTTCCGAAGGAGCTTCTCCGTTTGATCCAGAAATTTGATTTTACAAAAAAGAATCCAAAAGTAGTATATATCAATACAGGGGAGAAAGTGCTCTCTTTAGAGGATTCGATTTTGATGGCGTTTTTGAATCTGGTGGGCTTTGATATTGTATTTTTTGTACCTACAGGGTATCAAAATATAGAGAAACATTTCAACAGGAAGGTGATAGAAGAACATCAGGCAGGTGAGTATCTTTATGATCTGTCTGTTCCGAATCTGAACAGATATACAGCACCTGCAAAACCGAAAACATGGATGGAAAAATTATTCAGGGGAGGAAGATGAAGTATGGGACTTGATTTCAGCAAAGCAGGTGCACCGCAGCCTCAGAGTGGATCTGGGGATCTGCCAGAAGTGGTGCAGCAGTATGATATCCAGGCGGATAGACAGCAGATGAATGATACGCTGACCGGATCGCAGGAAGTGGATGATATTGTAAGTACCATCGAGGTCAACAACTTAGAAACGATCGTAACTTTTGGCGCGGAAGTGGCGGAGGAAATCTCAAAAGCTTCGGATGTTGTTCTGAACAATGTAAATATGTCGCAGTTAGATGAGACCAGTGAGATGCTGAACACACTTGCGAAGATCATGGATAAGTTTGATCTGGAGGAGATCAACAAAAATCCGACTCTGCTTGGGAAGCTGTTCGGAGGTTTTAAGAAACAGTTGGATAAAATCCTCGATAAATATCATACTATGGGTGATGAGATCGATAAGATCTATGTTCAGCTTAAAAAATATGAATCCGAGATCAAACAGTCGAACCGAAATCTGGAGACTATGTTTGATGCCAATGTAGGCTATTATCATGAGCTGGTAAGATATATCCTGGCAGGAGAGCAGGGATGCCGAGAGCTGGAAGCATATATCGCGCAGCGCCGGGCAGATATGGAGGCTACCGGAGACCAGTCGATCCAGTTTGAATTGACGACGTTGGATCAGGCATTGATGATGCTTGAACAGAGAACGCAGGATCTTAGGACTGCGGAGAATGTGGCGATGCAGTCGATCCCGATGATCCGCACAATGGCTTTCAGCAATATGAACCTGGTGCGAAAGATCAATTCCGCGTTTATCATCACGTTGCCGGTGTTTAAGCAGGCGCTTGCACAGGCGATCATGCTGAAACGCCAGAGTATCCAGGCGGAAGCGCTTTCGGCACTTGATGAGAAGACAAATGAGATGCTGATCAAAAATGCGCAAAATACGGTAGCGCAGTCCAAAATGACCACACGCATGGCATCCGGCAGTTCTATTAAGGCGGAGACACTGGAGAAGACATGGAGAACGATCGTAAATGGAATTGATGAGACCAGACAGATCCAGGAGAATGCGCGCAAGAAACGAGAGGAAGATCAGAAGCGTCTTGAGGCGATCAAGCAGGAATTTAACAAGATGTATCATATGCC
>CAZSTD010000049.1:0-6768 GCA_964609645.1 uncultured Blautia sp. | reverse complement strand
AAGGAGGAAAAGGTATGCCTATCAATTTATCAAAAGGACAGAAAGTAGATCTTACAAAGGGAAATCCGTCACTGAAAAACATTATGGTCGGACTTGGCTGGGATATCAATGCATTTGATTCCGGATGCGATTTCGACCTGGATGCCGCTGCTTTTATGTGTGGCGCAAATGGCAAATGCCCGACAGAAAAAGAGTTTATTTTCTATGGAAATTTAGTCCATGCAAGTGAAGCAGTCAAACATATGGGAGACAACCGTACAGGTTCCGGTGATGGAGACGATGAACAGATCTTAGTGGATCTGACAAAGATCCCGGCGAATGTAGAGCGCATCGCTTTTACCGCAACCATCTATGAGGCGGACGCAAGACGCCAGAATTTTGGACAGGTTTCCAATGCATATATCCGTATCGTGGATGAGGCTACTGGACAGGAGCTGATCCGCTATGATCTTGGTGAAGACTTCTCTATCGAGACAGCAGTTGTAGTAGGCGAGCTTTACAAACACAACGGAGAATGGAAATTCAATGCGATCGGAAGTGGCTTCCAGGGTGGTCTGGCTGCGCTTTGCGGTCATTATGGAATTGAGGTTGCATAAGATATACTTTGTACTTTGCGGTAAAAATACCGTGATTATTTGCCGAAATAGAAGGCAAAAGGAGGAAAAGATATGGCGATCAGTTTACAAAAAGGACAGAAGGTCAGCCTTTCTAAAGAAAACCCAGGGCTTTCCAAAGTTATCGTAGGGCTTGGATGGGATGAAGTAAAGCAGTCGAAAGGTTTGTTCGGGATGCTGACAGGCAATAAGCAGGATATTGACTGTGATGCTTCTGCGATCATGCTGAAAAATGGAAAGCTGTATGGCAAGGAAGATTTGGTTTATTTTGGAAATTTAAAGCATAAGACACGCACAGTGTTACATATGGGCGACAACCTGACAGGAGCAGGTGACGGAGATGATGAACAGATCGTGATCGACCTGGCTCATGTTCCGGCAGAGTACGACCGTATCGTGATCGTGGTGAACATTTATCAGGCATTAAAAAGACGCCAGCATTTCGGTATGATCCAGAATGCGTTTATCCGTCTGGTGGATGACAGGACACAGCGTGAGATCTGCAGATATAATCTGACAGACAGTTATCCAGATATGACAGCTGTGATCTTCGGTGAAGTTTACAGACATAATGGAGAGTGGAAATTTGGAGCGCTTGGACAGGGAACAAAAGATCCTGGTCTTGGCGAGCTTGCAGCCAGATATCAGTGATCGATCATTTGATTTCCAAACTAATTGACATTTTAGTATAGGTATGATACTGTTGGTGAATCAGGCAGTGGAAGTGAATGGCAGCTTTCACTGCCTTGAGATAATATACAAAAAAATATAAAAAGGAGTTCAAACATGAAGTTTAATGGACTTACAGACAAAGAAGTCGAGCAATCACGGCAGCAAAACGGATCAAACGTGATCCCGGATTCCGAGCCGACTACTTTTTGGCAGGAATTCAAGGAGACCTTTAATGATCCGATGATCAAGATCCTGCTTGCGATCGCAGCATTGATGATCGTAATGTTCTTCTTTGGCTACGCAGAGATCTATGAACCTCTGGGAACGATCGTTGCCGTTGTGATCGTAGCCTTTGTGTCTGCAAAAACAGGTGTTGCCAGCGATACGAAATATCGTGAGCTGAAAGATCACACAGAGAAAGACAAATGTAAGGTTCACAGAAACGGTGTAGTCACTGTTATCGAAGTGGACGATGTGGTAGTAGGAGATAAAGTCCTTCTGCAGTCCGGAGATAAGATCCCGGCGGATGGTATCTTAGTGGACGGTTCTTTGCGTGTGGACAACTCAGCACTCAATGGTGAGGCTGAAGAATGTAAGAAAAAAGCGGCTGATGAAAGTTTTCAGCTTGCAGATGACATTACCGGTGACACTTTCGTAGATTCCCATTCTCTTTTCAGAGGAGCCGTTGTTTTTGACGGGGAAGGTATCCTCGATGTGCGCAAAGTTGGTCTGAAGACCATGATGGGTAAGATGGCTGAGGAAATGCAGGAGGATGAGCCAGATTCTCCGCTGAAAGTCAAACTTGCCAAGCTTGCGAGCCAGATCTCCACATTTGGATATATCGGTGCCGCAGTGATCGCAGTTCTCTATTTCGTACATTTCATGTTGGTTGCGGGAGGTCCGTCTGTTTACTTTACACAGGGCTTTGAAGTGATCATTCAGGATTTAGTAAGAGCGGTATCTCTGGCGGTTGTTATCATCGTATGTGCTGTTCCGGAAGGTCTTCCTTTGATGATCTCTCTGGTACTGATGCAGAATACGAGTAAGATGCTTGATCACAACGTACTGGTAAGAAAAGCAGAGGGTATCGAGACCGCAGGTTCTTTGAATATCCTTTTCAGTGATAAAACTGGTACGATCACCAAAGGTCGTCTGGAGGTTGTGGATTTCTTTACCGCAGATGGAAAGTCCATTGAGATCTCACAGCTGAGCAAACACAGCGAGGTCAAAGGTTTGGTGGATCTTGCGATCGGTAAAAATACACAGTCTATGTTTGACGCAGAACACAGAGTGATCGGTGGTAATGCGACAGATCAGGCATTGATGAAATTTATCGGAGAGGATACTTTCCGTGTTCTGGAACAGAGCAAAGAATGCATCGTGACAGAACATCAGGGATTTAACTCCTCCAATAAGTTCAGCCAGGCAAGAATTGAAAATCTGGGCAAAACTTTCTATAAGGGTGCACCGGAGAGACTTCTTGCGAAAGCGAAATCATATCTGGATCAGGATGGAAACATCCAGAAGATCGACAAAGCTGCTCTGGATAAAAAGATCGATGAGCTGGCAGCGAAAGCAATGCGAGTGCTGGCATTTGGATATTCTGAGAGCGCCATGGTTGAGAGTTCCATCAACGATGATGTTGTGATCATTGGTCTGGTCGGAATCCGCGATGATGTTCGTCCGGAAGCCAGAGAAGCGATCCGCGAAGTACAGGGAGCGGGCATCCAGGTTGTTATGATCACAGGTGACAGATTAGAAACAGCTGTCGCTATCGCAAAAGATGCAGGACTTCTGAAAAACGAAAGTGACCGTGCGCTGACATCTACACAGTTAAATGAAATGTCAGATGATGAAGTGAAGAAGATCATCCCGAACATTCGAGTGATCGCCAGAGCACTTCCAACAGATAAGTCCAGAATGGTAAGACTTTGCCAGGAAATGAACCTGGTAGTAGGTATGACCGGAGACGGTGTTAACGACTCCCCGGCATTAAAGAGAGCGGATGTAGGATTTGCAATGGGAAGTGGTACAGAGGCTGCGAAAGAAGCAGGCGAGATCGTAATCCTGGATGATAACTTTAAATCCATCAAAGATGCGATCCTTTATGGAAGAACGATCTACCATAACATCTTGAAGTTCTGTAAATTCCAGTTGGTGATCAACGTGACTGCAGTTGTAGTTAGTGCACTTTCTCCATTCTTTGGTGTAGATGAACCGCTGAAGGTTACTCATCTTCTGTTTGTTAACCTGGTAATGGACGGACTTGGCGCGATCATGCTTGGAAATGAGCCAGCTCTTGAGAAATATATGACTGAGAAACCAAGAAGACGAGATGAGAGCATCATCAGTAAGCCGATGGCGATCCAGATCCTGACAATGGGTCTGTGGCTGACAGTAGTAAGTTTCGTTTATCTGAAAGCGCCGTTCTTTAAGAACCTCTTTGCAAATGAAGAACAGCATCTGACTGCTTACTTTGTACTCTTTATCGTGAGTGCCCTGTTTAATGGATTTAATGTTCGTGACGATGGATTTGGAATCTTCAAAGGTCTGGATCAGAATACTGGATTTATGAAAGTGTTCTTCGCGATCATCCTGGTACAGGCAGCGATCGTAAATGCAGCATTAGTTCCGCTTCTGCCGTTTAAGGTTATCGGTGAGATGTTCTCCTGCGTACCGTTTGGTATCAAGGGATGGATCGCAGTTGTGATCTTAGCAGCTACTATGATCCCTGTGGATCTGATCCGTAAAGCAGTGACAAAGTCTAAATAATAGTTTATACACATTTATATATCTTAAAAAATGCAAAACCAGCTTGGCGGTTCAAGATGATCGCTGAGCTGGTTTTGACTTTTTAAGCAAGAAGCTCCGATTTCTATAAGTCGGAGTAGCTCACGGGATTTATTTTTTACGCTGGATTCACGAGGCTCGTATAGAGTACAAAGAGAAAAATGGATTTTGGGCTTAGCAAGGTTAAAAAATTATAAAAATGGAGCAGAGCTATATAAGGTTGCATTTGGAAAAACACAATGATATGATTGGAAAAAAATAAGAAATGGAACATAAATCTGACGGGAGAGAAACGAAGAAATGGTAAAAGTAGATTTGATAACTGGATTTCTGGGATCGGGAAAAACGACCTTTATAAGAAAATATGCAAAATATCTCATGGAAAATGGAAATAATATTGGGATTTTGGAAAACGATTATGGCGCAGTAAATGTAGATATGATGCTCCTTCAGGATCTCATGGGAGATAATTGTGAATTAGAGATGATATCGGGGGGATGTGATAAGGATTGCCACAGAAGGCGTTTTAAGACGAAGCTGATCGCAATGGGGATGTGCGGATATGATAGAGTGATCGTAGAACCATCCGGAGTTTTCGATGTGGAAGAATTTTTTGACATTCTCCATGAAGAACCTTTAAATCGCTGGTATCAGATTGGAAATGTGATCGCGATCGTGGATTCGAAACTGGAAAAAGATCTGTCTGAGGAAGCGGAATTTATCTTGGCTTCGGAAGTGGCGGATGCAGGCTGTATCGTGATGAGTAAGAGTCAGAATGCTTCTTTAGAGGAAATTAAAGATACGATCGCACATATCAACTCTGCGCTGGAGAAGATCCACTGCAATCGCAGATTTGCTCTCGCCAATGGCGATGACATCGAAAGCGTGAAGATAGATGCAGTCGATGTAAAGCATATGGCTGTTTCTAAAAACTGGGAAGAAATGTCGAAAGAGGATATGGATCTTATTTCCGCTTGTGGATATGAGATCGTAAGTTATCGCAAGCCGGAGTTTGAAGCAGAGGAAGCGTTTACTTCCTTGTATTTTATGAATGTAAAAATGACAGAGGATGAGCTTTGCAGTGCAGTGAAGAAGATCTTTGCAGATGACTCCTGTGGTCGTGTTTTACGTCTCAAAGGCTTTATGAAAGTGACAGAGCTGGAAAGATCAGAAGATGCAAAAAACGGGCAGCAGGAGTGGATAGAGTTCAATGCAACCCAAAACGAGATCACGATCCGACCGCTGGCTGTTGGACAGGAAGTTCTGATCGTGATCGGAGAGGATTTAAGAGAAGATGTGATCCGAAGATATTTGCAAGTATAATCTAAAATATGATCTACAGATACATTGCGCCTATGTGACAAATGAAAGAAAATGGCTGTTTTGCACAAAAAAAATAAATAAATAGTTGACTATGTAGTGAAAATAAACATCAAAAATTACAAAAATCCATTGACTAAACAAAAATTCATCTATATAATAAAAGAAAATCCAGATAAATAACATGGAAAAATGAAATATAGTAATTATGGCGACATAAAAACGAAAAAGAAAGTACAAAAAATAAAATACAATTGTGTTTGCGGACATGAGTATAATAAAACAAAGCAAAAAATGAACAGGAGGGAAATTTTCATGAAAACAATTGAGACAAAAAATGCACCTGCAGCGATCGGACCATACTCTCAGGCAAAAATAGCCAATGGATTTGTGTATGCGTCCGGACAGGTCCCGCTGAATCCTGCAACTGGTGAAGTGGAAGGCACGACGATCGAGGAACAGACCGAACAGGTAATGAAAAATATCGGTGCGATCTTAGAGGCAGCAGGAGTGGGATTTGAAAATGTGATCAAAACTACCTGCTTTATCGCTGAAATGGGAGATTTCGCTGCATTTAATGGCGTTTATGAGAAGTATTTTACCGGAAAACCGGCACGTTCCTGTGTAGCAGTCAAAGAACTGCCCAAAAAGGTTTTGGTGGAAGTTGAAGTGATCGCAGTTACAGAAAAATAATGGAGAATTATCAAGTGGTATTAACAGAAACAGACAAATCGATATTGAACTCTTACAGCATGATGCTGGAAGGGCTTTCCAAGTATTTGGGGGAAGGGTATGAGATTGTTCTGCACAGTCTGGAGGATTACGGAAATTCTGCGGTAAAGATCATCCATGGAAGTCATACTGGAAGGACAAAGGGTGCTCCGGTGACAGACCTGGCAATGAATTACCTGGAAGAAATAAAAAAGAACCCGGATGACAGTACAGGGATCACATATTTTACACATAACAAAAAAGGCCAGTCCTTAAAATCGGTTACGATTCCTGTGAGAGGTGAAAATAACCGTATCATTGGACTGCTTTGCATTAATTTTAACCTGCATACTTCTTTGCTGGAGTATATCCACAATTTTGTGGATGGCGAGACGAATGAGGAACAGCAATGGGAAACTCGAAAAGAAACCTTCTCGTCAACCAGCGTAGAGCTTTTGGAAAATATGATACAAGAAATGCGCAGGGAAGTCATGGAAGATCTGACCGTTTCTTCTATAAATAAGAATAAAGAAATCATCCAACGGTTATATGAAAAAGGTTTGTTCAACATGAAAGATGCGGTTGCGAAAGCGGCAGAGATCCTGGGGATCAGCAAGAACACCGTGTATCTGCATCTGCGCAATCTGGAACAAAATGACAA
>CAZSTD010000048.1:13148-15897 GCA_964609645.1 uncultured Blautia sp. | reverse complement strand
CTGCCATCTCGCATTTCAGTATCATTCTGCTTGTCAATTTGAGAAGGCTTTCCAGACGGATTCCTTCATATCCAAATTCAGACACCACATCCAACGCCTGCACAAAAAATCCTCTTGCGATCAAGATCTCAAGCAATGCGGTCCGATCTGTAAGTGCATACTTTTTATAATCCATTCGATGCAGGGAGTCTTCGATCCCTTCTTCCCGTATATGAGCTTGATAATAATCCAAAAGTTTCTTTCGAGTCCGCACCTGATATGCATCCGAAAAAGCATCCATCTCTGTGATCGCCTCAAAGATTTCAAGATTTGACGGATCGATCTGTGTATTTTCGCAATAGTGAAGCAGCACACCCGGTTCTGTGATCTCCTGCGCAAGGATCTTTGACACCAGATCTCTCTCGTCAAACAATTTCTTTACATTATAATCCACAGTTGCCGCGTATCTTCTCTGTTTTGCATCCTGGAACAAAATCTGTGCATCCTCTGTATAAATCCGCGGGTATGCCACTCCCTGCGCACAGGAATAGCACTCCTCCTCGCGAAGCTGTTCATGGCGCACGATCACGGAGCGCACCTTTTTGTCATCACAGTACAGACGATTGGTAAACATCTTCTCTGCGATAATTGCTGCCTGTCCTTCTGTCTCTGGTTCGCTCAAAAACTCCTGATACAATACCGCATAGTTCTCATTCATACGACCTTCTTTAGCCTTCTGAAGTGCAAACTGTTTCATGTGCTCTTGATAGTCCTCGTATGTCTGAGGCTGGCGGAATTTATTTCCTACAATACTCGCATAGATAAATGCTTTTTTGTCATCCCCAAGAGAACTGCTGTTGTACGTAAAATACATCAGCAAAGGTTTTGGCAGTTCCCTCTGATAAGAAGTATCCATCGTCTCTACATAGTATTCATACAGTCTGGTTAGGCGCAGCCCGCGCTCCACTGCCAGGGCAAACCAGCGGAAGTATTCCGGTTCTCTTGGATTTCCCAACATGATATATCGACAGATCGCCTCAAGCGTATCATCCGACGGAAAAGCATCATAGCCCATCGCCATCGCCTGATACATACTCCTATTAAACTCTTTTTCATATCCAGTCAGGTATGCAAAGCGCATCACCAGTTCTTCTGTGAGGAGTTCTTCTTTGCCTGCCAGTAAAAATACCTGCGCCCAAAAACTGCTCATACGATGAAGAAGTGTCATATCGCGGCTGATATATTTCCATGCCTCCAAATAAAGAAACGGACTTCTGCAACCTCTCTCAAACTGCTCCTCCATCATAAATACGATCCTAGACGCAGATCCGATGCTCTCCGGTGCTGTCTGAAGCAGAAGCCAGAAAAGTAAAAAGCTATCTTCCTTTCGCATATAAAAAGTCTGAAGTCTTCTGGCTGCCTGTTCTTTATCCTTATGAAGTCCGACAAGTGTACACAGATACAGGTAAATACCAGCAAGTTCAATATTCTCTTTGAGCAATTCTCTGTTTTGGAATCGCTTTAAGATTTCCTGTGCTTGTACATCATTTCCTTCTATATGGAAGATATAGGCTTCATACATCTGGTATTCGGAGTGATCACAACCCTCCTCGCGAAGCTGATTTAATAAAAATCTGCTGCTTCCGATCCAAGTTTTCAGCTCCATACGATCGCAGGAATATTCCAGAAAATCTTTCATCAGTGAAAGTTTATGTCTTTTTTCATATAAATCTACTTTTAACTGTACTTTCGGTTCTTTTGATGCTGTAATGTGATAGACCAATTCCTGATACGGACTTCTTACAGTGATCTCCCCGAATTGTTTGCCCTTTGTAAGCTGATCCTTATGGATAACATACTCTACCTGGTAATAGCTTCCGATAAAGTCCTCATCCGTTACCACATACTTCGGGACTTCCAGAAAATCGCCTTTCGCCTCGATCTCAAGTCTGAGATGTCCCCATCCATTTTTATGAACAGTAAAAGACTCGCGAACGGATTCCTGGATCTCGTAAAAACTATTATGATCTTCCTTCAAATCTATCTTCACAGGTTCCTTCCTGCCTGTCCCGATCAAAAATTCTTCAACATGCTGGAAAGTCACCGGATGTTTAGAAAGTCCCTGATAAAGAGCTCGCTCCTTCTCCTCCGCATTTTTCAGAAGAAGGGCAAATCCCGGATCTGTAAAAAGACGATATGCCTCTTTAAAATCCTCCTTTGCGACCTTTGCGAAAGTATCCATGTTCGGCACTTCTCCGATCACACTCATCACTTCTTCCTTCTCTGCCTGGATCAAAAAAGGAAGTTTATATTCTCCGATATTGGTTGTAAAGCAGATCCATCCCTCGTGCCGATCTCCCGGGCGCATTCCTACTCCATCCACTCCGTATTTCAAGTGCATTGTTGATCCCGAAAACTGGTCAAATCCCAACACCACACGACGGTTTGAAGATGTGATATATCCTCGTATCTTTTGATCATTTTTTGTTCCAAAATCTATTTCTCCCTGATAGACCTCGCCTGCCTTTAATGTAACTGCGATCTTGTCCTCAGAAAATAAAAGACCTGAATGTTCATATTCAAATTTCCCATTTAAGAGTTCTTCTATCGTCTTTTTCAAATCTGTTCACCTTATATCCTTGCTTATCAATAATTGTAAAGCGGAGATTTAAGATCCGCTTTCACTGCTTCCATCATACCACTAATCTTAGTTTTGGTCATTGGCTACAATTATACACCACAAACAAAGTCCGCGCAACAACTCCATTTT
>CAZSTD010000048.1:0-13048 GCA_964609645.1 uncultured Blautia sp. | reverse complement strand
GGAATGTGGAATGTCTCCACCGCTTCCCTCAATTGCTCTACATTTCCCGGTCCATATAACGGCACACACGGGAACTTCTGGCAGATAAGATATCCAAGCACTGCCTGTGTTACAGAAATAGCATATTCTTCCATCAGCTCATGCAGGCATTCTGCATTTGCAATATTTCTTTCTGTATAATACTCCATGGAAGACACTGCCCATTTTCCCTCATTGAACAGCTTATGATAAAATCCACTGCACACAGAAGAATATGGCATTGCAAGGTTCTGCGGATTCTCCAGATGATAATCCTGCATCTGCTCATCCATGACCACCATCGTATCGTCTGCAAGTGGTTTCATCCACGGCTGTGCTACATTGAGCAGTGCCTGATTTGCCACAAATCCACGATAGCCTTTTGATGCGGCATAAGCATCTGCTTCCTTGATCCTGTCTGTGGTCCAGTTGGAGCATCCATAGTAACGGATCTTTCCTTCCTTGCGGAATCCTTCCATCATCTCGATCAGTTCCTCTACCGGCACGTCCTTATTATCTCTGTGGAAGAAATAGATATCGATATAGTCCGTTCCCAACGCACGCAAAGACTGTTCAAGATCATATTTCATATTGGACGCGTTGATCCTTGACTGATGCATATCCGGAGAAGATCCTGTCATGCTCGGGTGTCCGCCTTTTGTCATAAGGACGATGTCATGGCGTTTGCCGCTGTTTGCAAGCCACTGTCCGATCACACGCTCGCTGCGGCCTTTTTCAGAAGGAACCCAGTCAGAGTAAACTCTCGCTGTATCATACACGTTTCCACCCATATCCAGAAAAGCATCCAAAAGGCGAAACGCATCCTCTCCATCCCATTTTAATCCTGCTTTTGCACATCCCAATCCCAGTCTGGAAAGCTCCAGGTCTGTGTCTTTCAATTTGATCTTATTCATAAAAATCCCCTTTTATATTTGTTTTTAGGACAATTATAACGGATTTTTTCTGATTTGTTAATACAAAAAGATAATTTCTTCTAACTTTAATAAGATTTTCTCGATCTTATACAGTACAAGATCGTAAAGGCGATCCCCGCCACGATCCAGGACGCAATGTAGATCCAGATGATACACTCCATAGTTCCAAATTTAGGCAAGATCGTAAAAATGCAAACTACCCTGAACAGGCAGATCGTCAAAAGTGTCGTGACCATCGGTGTCAATGTCTCGCCAAGTCCACAGCATGCGCCGGAAAATGCTTCCGCGATCGCATAAAAGATGAAAAATGGCGCCATCATCCGCATATATCTCACAACCAGCGGGATCAGCGTCGGAACATCCTTTTCGGCGATGAACCATGGGCCGACCAGTCCAGATCCAAAGTATAAAAGGATACTCACGATTCCGACAGAGAGCACCGACAGCCCCGTTCCGATGAAAGCTCCTTTTTTCACTCTGTCAAACTTACCTGCACCGATGTTTTGAGCTGTATAAGTAGTAAGAGCAGGACCAACCGCATCCGCGATCAGCCATATCAGCAGATCTAATTTGTCACAGATCCCCCAGGCTGCGATACTGTCCGTTCCCATCTGGTTCACACTCGCCTGAACAATGGAGTTGGCGATTGGGAACAGCATAGACTGGAGCGCCAGCGGAAATCCTCTTTTGATCATGATCCCCATGTGTCTGCGACAGATCCTTCGTGTGAACAGCCTTCCACTTCCTTCGAGCATGTCCATCTTTGTCAAGATCACATACATAGCTGCCACACTGACCATCTGGGCAAATACAGTGGCTGCCGCCGCACCGCCGACACCGGTATGGAAAAGCCCAACCAGCAGGATATCGCCAACGACATTCACCACACTCGATAAGATCAAAATATACAGAGGTCTCTTCGAATCACCAAACGCACGCAGGATCCCGGCCATCATATTATAAAGGACCATCGCCCACAATCCAGCAAAATAGACGCGGCAGTAGATCAGAGACTGTCCATAGACCTCTTCCGGTACAGACATCACATTAAGCAGCCATGGAGAGAGGAGTACTCCTCCGATGGAACAGATGATACCCAAAACTACTGCGGTCAAAAGCGCCGTCTTCACCGCACAGTGCAGTTCCTTTTTCTCCTTCGCTCCAAAATACCTGGAGATCATAATGGTGGCACCTGCTGCCAGACCACTCATAAAATTAAGCGGAAATTTAAAAAGAGTACTTACAGAATCGATGGCTGCAAGTCCGATCTTGCCTGTAAACTGCCCTACGATGATCGCATCCGCCGTTGTATAAAGCTGTTGGATCAGGCTTCCGGCTATGAGCGGCAGTGTAAACAGCAAGATCGCTTTTCCAATGTTTCCTTGAGTCAGATCATTCTTTTTCATTTGTTCGTATCTTTCTTTAATCCTTATTTTTCTTTTTAATTTCTTTCGCTAATTTTAGCACACCAAAAAGTTTTATGCAATTAACTTTTTGTCTTTTCTCAAAATTTCTCTTAAAGGATTTCTTCGAAGTTACTGCTCCTCTTTTTCATTCTCAAGCTGCTGTTCCACATAAAAGCAAGCCACCTCATGTCCTGGCTCTACCTCGAGAAGCTCTGGCATCTCTCTCCTGCAGATATCCATACATTTGTCACATCGTCCCTGGAACGGACATCCTTTCGGCAGGTCGATCGGGCTTGGCGCTTCGCTGTCAATGCTCTCGATCGGCTTTGAAAAATCCATATGGATATCAAAGATCGAGCCAATCAGTGCCTTTGTATAAGGATGCAGTGCCTTCGTTTCAATATGTGATCCAGGCATCACTTCCACAAGACTTCCCAGATACATCACGGCAACTTGATGTGCCACAGACTGAACCAGTGCGATATCATGACAGATAAATCCTATCGTGATATTTTTTTCTTTCTGGAGTTTTACGATCAGTTCAATGATCGTCTTCTGCACAGAAACATCAAGCGCGGAAGTCGCCTCATCTAAGATAACGATCTCCGGCTCTAATGCTAACGCTCTCGCGATCGCAACACGCTGGCGCTGTCCACCACTCATGTTATGTGGATAACGGTCCGCAAATTCTGCAGGAAGCTCTACCATCTCAAGAAGTTTGCGGCAAATAGCATCTTTCTCTGATTTCTTGATCTTTCCAAAATTGGTCAGAGGTTCACATACGATATCGCGGATCTTCATTTTAGGATTAAAGGATGATGTTGGATCCTGAAATACCATCTGAATGTTCTTGCGGTGCTGGCGCAGTGCCTCTCCTTTTAATTTCGTGATATCCGTTCCACGATAAAAGATCTCTCCCTCAGAAGGTGTGTCCAGAGAAACCAGAAACTTCATAAATGTACTCTTTCCACATCCGGATTCGCCTACCAGTCCCAGTGTCTCACCTTTATACATCTTCAGACTGACATCATTGTTTGCCACCAAAGTTCTTCCATCTGTCTCGAGAAATCTTTTGGTTATGTGCTTCGCCTTCAATATTACTTCACGTTTTTTAGACATATCGTTCACCTCCCAGAGAAGGAACTGCCTCTAAGAGACTTCTGGTATATTCATTTTTGGATTCATGCAGGATATACTCTCTCGTTCCCTGATCTTCGATCTTTCCATTTTTCATAACCACAATGTAATCTGACATATAAGCTGCAACGCCAAGGTTATGTGTGACCACAATGATGCTGGTACGGTACTCATCTCTAAGCTGTACCATCTGACGCACGATCTGTGCCTGTGTCGTCACGTCCAAAGCTGAAGTCGGTTCGTCTGCAAGAAGGAGCTTTGGCTGATAGGTCATTCCCATAGCGATACCAACACGCTGTCTCATTCCACCGGAAAGCTGAAAAGGATAGGAATTCATGATACGTTCCCCTTCCGGAAGATGCATACGCTCCAGCATCTCCACACCTTTTTTCCAGGCTTCCTTTTTTGTGATCTTTTCGTGTGTAAGGATATATTCTGTGAACACATGACCGATCTTACGTGTCGGATTCATCATAGCACCGCTGTCCTGAAAGATCATAGAAATCTCAGAACCACGCAGTTTGCGCCACTGTTCCGGCGTATATGACAATAAATCTTTTCCTTCAAATGTGATACTTCCGTTGGTGACCTTTCCACCGCCTGGAAGAAGTCCTAAGATCGCACGGATCACTGTTGTTTTACCGCTTCCGGATTCGCCTACCAGCGAAATGATCTGTCCCTGCTTCATATGCAGATTAAAATTCTCAACCGTTTCAACCTTCTGATAGGAAACTGTCACATCTTTTAGTTTTAGCATATCCATTCCTCCCTACTCATTTCTAGGATCCAGGATATCTCGGATAGAGTCTCCCAGCATATTAAATACAACGACAACGACAAAGATAGCCAGACCAGGGAAGATCATCAGCCATGGTGCAGACTGCATACAGGCTCTTCCCTCGTTGAGCATATATCCCCATTCCGGTGCCGGAGGTTTCGCTCCAAATCCCAAAAATGACATTGCTGCCAGCTCCAGCATCATAGAACCAATATCTGTTGCGGCAGTGATGATCAAAGTAGGAAGTGCATTCGGAAGCATATAGCGCAGCAGCATATACGGGGTCTTAGATCCCGTTACGATCGCAGCGGCTACGTAATCACGGTCACGGATCTTAAGCACCAAGCTTCGCGCAAGGCGGGCATACTTTGTCCAGCTCACGACTACGATCGCGATGATCGCATTCTTAATGCTGGCACCCATGATACCAGCAACTGCAAGTGCAAGTACCAATCCAGGGAAAGCAACCATCATATCTGCGACACGCATGATCACTGCGTCTACCCATCCTCCAAAATATCCGGAGATCACACCTGTGACTGTTCCGACCAAAAAGATCAAAGCTACTACTCCAAAGGTAGCTCCCAAAGAAGCTCTTGCTCCATAGATCACTCTTGTAAAAATATCTCGTCCCATCTTGTCCGTTCCGAAAATATGCTCTTTACATGGTGGAAGCAATGCATCCGCCAAAGAGCCTTTCAGAGGATCCACTCCTCCTGTCACAAGCGGTGCAAAGATCGCTGTCAGGATGATCGCGAGCGCCAGGATCGAGAACACAACGAATGTTTTATTTTCCAAAAATCTGTTTTTCTTTTTCATGAGTCTACTCCTTTAAACGCATACGTGGATCAATATAAATATAAGATGCATCGACGATCAGGTTGATCACCATATAGATCAGGGCAAGCCATAACACATAGCCCTGGATCAGATTGTAGTCACTGGAAGTGATAGCAGAAACTGCAAGGTTTCCAAGTCCTGGATAAGAAAAGATCACTTCTACAACGCTGGTTCCGCCAAGCAAAGAGCCGATAGAAAGACCAAACATCGTGATCAGTGGCAATAAAGAATTTGGAAATACATTACACCAGATGATCCTAGACTGTTTTACGCCGCGCGCCTGTGCTCCAATAACATAATCCTGATTCAATTCATCCAGAATCGCTGTTCTTACCTGTCTGGTATATTTGGAAGACATCGCGATCGCCAGCGTCAGTGCAGGCAGGAACAAACTTTTGAAGTCTCCGGCAGAACTGATAACCGGAAATGCATGGATATACACGCAGAATGCAAGCATCAAAAGCAAGCCAACCCAAAAGTTCGGCATTGCACAGCCAAGGAAAGTGATCGCCCTGACCACATAATCGATCCATTTATCTTTATATATGGCAGAAAGCATGCCCAAAGGCACAGAGATCACCATCATCAGGATCATAGACATCAAGGTAAGTTTTAAGGTCGGCCAAAGTCTGACTGCCAGAAGCTCCGTAACCGGTTTGTTCAAACTATAAGATTTTCCAAAATCTCCCCGCACACAGTTGGAGAGCCATCTGGTATACTGAACCAAAAATGGGTCGTTCAGACCAAGTTCTTCTCTGGTCTCCTCTACCATTTCTTCTGTAGGCATAACGCCTGTTGCAGTGTACATGTTTCGTACCGGATCTCCCGGAGACATAAAAGTTAATGCAAATGTGATAAAACTGATTCCGATCAGAACGATCACGATCTGTAAAAGTCGTTTGACTAACTGCTTTTTACTCAAAAGAATTCCCCTTTCTACTCATAAAAAGTTCCCTCCTGCCTCAGCAGGCAGGTATGCACATGCATACCCGCCGCAATACAAGGCAAAAGGGAATTTATTCTGCAGGAACGATCTCAGTTGTCAGCCAGTAGTAGTCTGCTGTATGGATATGTGCAGAAGCTACTTTCTTGGAGTAGATCATAGATGAGTTGTAGTAACCATCTACTAAAACTGCTGCATCGTCAACCAGGATCTGCTGCATATTAAAGATCAGTTCTTTTCGTTTTTCAGGGTCCATTTCACCTTTTAACTGCTCGAATAATTCATCATATTCTGGATTTGAATATGCACAGTATGTACTTTCTGTTGCCCAGTTTGCCATATATGCAAATGGATCTCCAGTTCCAACTGTTGTCCAGTTATTGTTGTTGAAATCATAATCTAAAGCTGCAAGTTTGCTCCACTGGTCATCAGAGCTTCCGTACTCTGCGATCACACCGATACCAACCTCTGCAAGATACTGTGCATGTGCATCAGAGAAATCATTCAGAAGACGGTTTTCGTAAGAAATATAGCGAAGCTGGATATTTTCACCGTCTAATTCACGGATACCATCACCGTCTGTATCAACGATGCCTGCCTCGTCAAGGATCTCTTTTGCTTTCTCCGGATTGTATTCATATGGGTTGTTCAGATCTTCATATCCATAAGAGAGAGTGGATGGCAGTACGGAGAATCCAGGTGTATAGAGGCCACCGATCGTTCTTGAATTGCAGATCGCATCATAGTCGATCGCCATCAGGATAGCCTGGCGAAGTGTCTTGTTTCCAAGAATACCGCTGAAGTTCATCCATGAGAAACCGCAGCGAACACCAGATGCGATATCAACTGTGAAATCTTCACTGTCCTGGAAGTTCTGGATATCTGCAACGTTTGTGATGTTCTCTACAAGGTCTACCTGTCCACTCTGAAGTGCCATCGCCTTCGCAGAGTTATCACCCATGAACATCAGGTTAACTTTGTCATAAGGAACGTCCTCATAATAATGTTCATTTGCCAGCAGTGTATATCCAACACCTACTCCGTTAAAGCTCTCAATTTTATATGGGCCTGTTCCGATGATACCTGTATCGAAGTTTTCGATATGTTCTACGTCTGTGATACCCATAGTCGGATGACAGAGCTGTCCCATAAGGTTTGCATACGGTTTACTTGTTTTGATAAAGATGGTGTTTGCCTCATCATCAGCAGTCACCTCAGCCTCAAACTCAAGATATTTCTCAGGTTTTGCAGAACCAGAAGGTCCCATCTCTTTCATGTGATCAAAGTAAGCCTTTACTTTAGAAGGTGTCAGATCACATCCATCTGAAAACTTGATACCTTCTTTTAACTTGATCGTCCATTCTGTATGCTCATCGTTTACTTCGTAGCTCTCTGCCAGCCACGGAGTTACTTCCATATTATCATCAAATTTGAACAATGCTTCCGCGATACCATAGCGCATTGCATTCCATCCTGCATTTTCGTCCATCGCGCTGTTTACCATACCGTCGGTATACATTGCACATCCAAAGTTTAAAACCTTTTCCTCCTCAGCATATGCCGGAATGCTCATGGAAAGCATTGCAGCAGCAGTTAACAGTACGACTCCTTTTTTCGTGTGTTTTCTCATACTTTCTTATCCTTTCTATATGTTTTTACATCTTTCTCATATTTCCCAGTAACATGGTTAGCCGCGAAAAAAAAGCGGATGCTTTCGCATCCGCCATGAAATCTTATATAGAAAGAACAAAACATCATCTTCAGTAATACCTGAAGCCACAACTTTCAATATCAGAATTTCCTGTCGTCCGCAAGAATCTTTCACAAAAATAAGCAGGTCTCCTGACTTAAGCCTTGAGCTTTTTGGCATCTTCCCAGAGCATTCTCCAGTGATACTGCGCCAAAAATCCGTGTTACTCGCTCCAATGCGCACCGAGCAGAGCTAGAAACACTGACTATCACAGTGACGGGATCGTATCGGATTTACACCGATTTCCCTTTTAATCAAAATAAGAGCTATCTTCCATCTTCTCTTATCTCGAACTTATTTCCGAACCATTTACTGGTCATATGATTTGTTTTCATTATCACACACAATTTTATTGATGTCAAATACTTTCTGATATTTTACAGTTCATTTTTTGTTCTATTTTTAGTCCAATTTTCTCATCCACGCTGTCCTTCTTCCCGCCTGACTCAAGCGTTCTGCCAGATTTTGGATATCAAATCCGATCATCCGGAACGCAGTGCTCTCAACTAGGATCAACAATCGATCCTGCGAAAAAGTTTTCATGATCACACCAAACAATTCCGGACATCCCTGACCCAATGACAGATCATCCACCCTGGTCGTATAAAAATCCGCCCCTTTTTCTTTCAAAGGAAAAGAACCCTCAAACGTACATTCCTCGATACAGCTTTTACAGCCCCCGGGACTCAGCAAAAGAACATCACAATCCTTCTCCCTCAACTCCAACATGATCTTTGCAAAATCTGGAAGTTCAGGTGGAAGCAATTCTTTGCTTTGCCAGCACTCTTTTGATCTGGTTTCTAATTTTATTTGTGCCTCAATCTTTTGCAAGTTTTTTTCTGGATCCATCGTTCTCTTTGCCAGCGGTCCCCGGTAAAAAATATGAAGGCTTACATGTTCTGGCAGTTCTAGCTCTGCTAATTCTGCATCCAGATCACACATCATAATGATCTCGAAGCAGGAAACATACACCACAATGTGCTCTATGGTTTTATCTTCCAAAGCTTTTTGGATGCATTCCTTTAGTCGAAGTATCTGTTTGCCAAATACATATTCTGTCTCCGATACCACAGCGCCATAAAAGCGGTGCAGTTTCCCTATCCGGTGAGCTCGAAACCATAAAGTTCTGATACAGGCAGCAGTACCCACCGCAGCCAATGCTGTATTTTCCAATGCAAGGATCCGGCTTACCATATTATGAGGCACAGGATTTTGAGAGATCTCTATCCTTTCGATCGTACATGCCATTATCCTATCCATCCCTTTTCAAAAATTTCGTTTCTGAAACGTTCCAATGTTTCCTTTGACATTCCCTGCACACATCCCGCGAGATCTGTCTGTCTTTTTCCATTCATGATCTCACTCAGCAGATGATAGATCTGCGCAGTATTTTGCCCATTCGGAAACAGTTCTGTGAAAAGCTGGTCCTGATAATCTGATATACGCATCTCTCTGCTTTCTTGCAATGTTGCTACAACTGGTACTCTGGTATATTCCGAAAAAAGCGCTCCAATCTTTGCTTCTTCCTCTGCCTTTATATGATTAAGTGTGATCCCTGCCACAAGACAATGGTTTTCGTCCGAATATCGGATCGCTCCCTGCAAAATATTGTTCGCCGCATAAAGCGACATATAATCTGCAGATGTCACGATCATGATCTTATCTACATAACGTTTTCGCATCGGTACCGAAAAACCTCCGCAAACTACATCTCCAAGTACATCATATACGATCAGATCCCACGGCTGAGCCAAAACGCCTAGACGCTCAAGTTCTTTTACAGCGGCAGATATGCCAAGTCCTGCGCATCCGATCCCTGCCTGTGGACCGCCAGATTCCAAACAATGGACACCGTTTTTTCCTTGAAATAAGATATCTTCTTTTCTAAGAGAATCTCCCTTTTTTTCCACCATCTCAAGTACTGTAGGAATCTTTCCAAAAGTCAACAATCTCGTAGAATCTGACTTTGGATCACATCCAATGTGAAGTACTTTTTTTCCAGAAGCAGCATATACAGCCGATACATTTGCAGCGATTGTAGATTTTCCGATCCCGCCTTTTCCATAAAATGCAATCTTCATGCTATCTTTCCATTTCTGCCATCGTTGTGGCCACACAGATCTTTCTTCCAACTTCTTCTGCATAGATCATATGAATCTGTACATGGTATAATTTTTCCAGATTTTCCTTTGTCATGATCTCATCTGTGCTTCCTACCTGAAGCTTTCCATCTTCTCCAAGTATCCCTACATTCCCATTCAGTTGGAGTACATGATCCGGCATATGACTGGTAAGGATGATACCGTATCCTTTCTCTGCGAGGCGCTGTATCAATCTGATCATGCGAAGCTGATTTCCATAATCCAGATGATTGGTCGGTTCATCCAAGATAATGATCTCTGGCTCCTGCACGATCGCTCTGGCAATGGATACTAGTTGTCGCTCTCCGCCACTTAGTTCCGTATAAGGGCGTTTTGCAAGGGAAGCTATCCCTAATTCCTCCAGCACCTGTTCTGTCAGCTGATAATCTTTTTTGGATGGCTGCGCAAATGTTCCTAGATACGGTGCTCTCCCCATCACTACATAATCCTGCACTTCGTAAGCATACGCAGCCTCATGCATCTGCGGTACATATCCTATCGTCTGTGCAATTTCCTTCAAAGAAAGCTCCGGCAAAGGTTTTCCATTAAGGCAGATCTGACCGGCTTTCGGAACAAGAAGATTCGCAATACAATTTAAAAGAGTTGATTTGCCAATCCCATTTGATCCCAGAATGCTAAAAATCTCCCCTTTATCTACAGAAAAGGTTACTCCTTCAAACAATGTCCTCTCTTTTTCATAGCCAAATGATAAGTCTTTTACTTCCAAGATCATGACAACTTCATCCTCTGCTTTAATAATAAATAAAAATAAAAAGGTGCTCCAATCAATCCTGTCAAAATACTGAGCGGCAGTTCTGCACTTGTAATATTTCTCGAGATCGTATCAATGATCAGCAAAAATGCAGCTCCCAAAACTGCAGATACTGGGATCAACCTGCGATTGTCTGGGCCAACCAGCATACGTCCAAAATGCGGGATCACCAACCCGATCCACCCGATCGTTCCGCTGATACACACAGCACTTGCTGTCAGAACAGTGGCACAAACGATCATGATCCCTCTTGTTTTTTTGATATCAGTACCTAATGATTTTGCTTCTTTTTCTCCAAGAGAAAGAATGTTGATCTTCCACCTTGTAATGATCAGAACGATAGCCGCGATCACGATCGCCGGACCAACGCAGATCACATCCCGCCACACTGCGGAAGACAGGCTGCCAAGCTGCCAGTGCGTGATAGAGGCGAGCTGTGTATCTGGATCTGCAAGATACTTCAAAATACCCAATACTGAATTCATCAGTCCGCTTACGATCACACCTGCAAGGACTAAGGTCATCATAGAATTATTCCGGATAAACTTTGGGATCGCTGCTGCCATCACAACTGCTAGGATGCCACCTACAAAAGCAGCTACCTGGATCACCAATTCGTTGGAATTAAATAAGATCGCCGTGGATGCACCTACACAGGCACCAGCAGATACCCCCAGCATATCAGGTGCGACCAATGGATTTTTAAAGATTCCCTGGTAAGCAGCCCCAGATAAAGATAATGCTGATCCAACGAGAAGTGCTGACAGGATCCTAGGAAGTCTCAGAGTAAAGATAACACTTTCTGCCTGTACCTCCCAGGTCGGAGTGATCTTTATGATCTTTGACAAAAAAATCTGTATTACCTGAACAGGGGAGATTTGATATCTCCCCAGCCCAATCGCCAATACGGTCAATCCGATCAATGCAAAAACCATTCCTGCAAAGAGCACTTGAAACGGTGTCTTTTTTTCTTTTGCATTCTTCATGACTGCTCCTTATTTTGCACTGTTAGCGTTCATATCTGCACACATGATCTGATCATAATCTTCATCTGTAAGTGTATAATCAAAATAGTTCTGGAAATAGTCCGATACTTCCTGCTTCATATCGATCTCCCTGAAGATCTCTGGCTGGATCATGGTTGCAAGCCACTGCATCATCAGCGGTGTTTCCACTCCAGGAGCATCCCAGCGGTAGATCCCAAGCGGTGTTTTGTATACACGTTTATTTTTCACTGCGCTTACATTACTCCAATCCTGACCATCGATCCTGTTTTCATAGAGATCATCTGGAGTAAAATCATCAAACCAGCTCAAGAAAATAATCTCTGGATCCAGTGCCAGTATTTCTTCCATTGTAAGATTAGATACATCCGGTGCTACGTTCTCTGCACCTGCCATATCCATTGCTTCCTTAATAAAGTTGTCATTTCCCTGCAGTTTTAATTCAGAGGTCCTAAGATATAATACCTTCGGTTTTTCTGCCACCTCTACTTCCTCTGCATAGGAAGCGATCTCATCGTAAGTGTCACCATACAGATCAATAAATTCCTGCGCACGCTCTTCTTTTCCAACCAGTTCTCCTAACGCCCTAAAACCACTCTGCAGCTCTTCAATGGTCTCATTTTTTACCATAACCGGTGCGATTCCCAGTGCTTTTAGCTGTTCTGCCTCATCAGGCTGATAATCCCAAATGATCGCTGCTTCCACGCCTTCAGCCGCCAATGCTTCCATATTCATAGAAAAATCTTTTCCAATGTTGCTGGTATCCAATTCTCCATAATGAGCATCCAGTTTTTCAAAAAAATGTCCTGTATAAGCAGTCATCGCTCCTGGATTGATGGATGTCATTTTCTCAGAAGAACCATCGATCGCAAAGAGTACTGAAGACCATGGAAGCGGTGTCACCGCGATCTTAGAGATATCTGCAGGTACCTCTACCACATTTCCAGCCGCATCTGTTACCTGTCTTGTCTCATCTTCCGCTAAAACTGGAACTGTCAGCGAAAATACCATCGTTGCCGCAAGTGTTGTCGCTACTGTTTTTTTCATGAGTGTTCTTTTCATTTTTTCCTCACCTTTCTTTTATTGAGGTCAAAAAAATCCTTTTCCGCATTGGAAAAGGACACGCAAAAAAAGGAGCATCTCCCTTCTTGCAATCTCCTTGTCTAATGACCTGTTACACAACGAGAACATATGAAATATTCAAGTATCCTGGCTCGACTTCAACGCATCTGGCAGACTTCCCGAAATGTTCCAGTGTCTTCTTGCCTTGCTCCATCCTACAGTGGCAGCACCGCATCGGCTTTTGACCGATTTCCATAAAATA
>CAZSTD010000047.1:0-15947 GCA_964609645.1 uncultured Blautia sp. | reverse complement strand
ATTATGGATAATTATCATGACAACAAAAAAGTTACTTACCGTGAACAAACAGATATTCAAAATATCTTAAAACTGCGTCAGATCCTAAAAACCCTTCCAGATTTCTGCAAGGATTATTTTCGCGCTATGGATCCTCTTACCACAACCAAGACCAGGATTTCTTATGCCTATGATATTCGCATCTTTTTTCAGTTTTTATTGGATGAAAACCCTCTTTTTAAAGGTCGTTCTATGAAGGACTTCACGGTTGATGTCCTAGATCAAATGAAAGCCGTTGATATTGAAGAATATCAGGAATATCTAAAAGTTTATAAAAACGGTGATAAAACAGAAACCAATGGCGAACGTGGATTAAAAAGAAAAATCTCTGCATTGCGGAGTTTTTATGTATATTATTATAAACATGAATTCATTCAGACAAATCCTACTGTATTGGTAGATGTTCCAAGAACCCATGACAAAAGCATCATTCGTTTAGATGCAGATGAAGTTGCTATGCTTTTAGACTATATTGAACATTGTGGTGATGAGTTGACAGGACAAAGACGTGTATATTATGAAAAAACAAAAGAACGTGATCTTGCGATCGTTACTCTCCTGCTTGGAACAGGCATTCGAGTTTCTGAATGTGTAGGACTTGATATTGAAGATGTTGATTTTAAAAATAACGGGATCAAAGTAACGCGAAAAGGCGGAAATGAAATGATCGTATATTTTGGACCTGAAGTAGAAAAAGCATTAAAAAACTATGTTGAAGTAAGAAAAAATATTACCCCATTATCCGGACATGAACATGCACTCTTCTATTCCACCCAAAAAAAACGGATTGGAATCCAAGCTGTCGAAAATCTGGTAAAGAAATACTCTCGTGCGATCACAACCACAAAAAAAATCACACCGCATAAGTTGCGAAGCACTTATGGTACAGCTTTATATCAAGAAACCGGAGATATTTATCTCGTTGCAGACGTTTTGGGACATAGTGATGTAAACACTACTAAGAAACACTACGCAGCCATGGATGATGCCAGACGGCGCAAAGCAGCTACTGCTGTGCATTTACGTGAAGATTAAAAAAGTAAAATCTATTTTCCATGAGTAAAATGGCAGGCACATGATGGTGTGAAATTTTTTCTATAATATAATGGCAATAAAAGAGGCCTGTCAAGCAGGTCTCTTTTATAATGTAGTTATCATTCATCAAAGTTTGTTTCAAACACGCCTTCTGGTGTCCTCATAGTCAATACACCCAGATTAAACTCGTCGTCCATCACTGTGATATGATATTCAAAAATAACATCATCATCAAATTTTGAAAGTAAGATATAACTTCCGTTTTCTTTTCCTTCGATCTGATCACAGATATCTTCATAAACTCTTTCGCCGGAAATGCTTCTTGGGTATCCTGCATCTTTTATCTTTTTTTCAATTGCCTTATATAATTCTTCCATTTGTACAATATCCTCGTTTTCTTTGTTTTTTATTGTATGAACTGCTGCCGCTTTCCTTGCCATCCGTGTATTATCCTGTTTTCTTATCTCTCTCATTTTTTATTTACTGATCAAGAAAAAACGTCAAAGAAAACGCCGCTTACGATTTATGATAGCAGGTCATCACATAAAAATCAACAAAAAAGATATCTGTCGTATTTACTTATACAGGCAGATATCTTTTCACATCATTATGTAATTTTCTTTATTTCCTGGTTATATTATAAAGCTACACCAATCTTATCATGTAATGTCTCAGGAAGGTCTTCTTTGTCTAAAGACATACTGATCACAAACTTAACGTTAAACTGTTTGCCAATGTCTTCTAACTGTTCTAATGTATTTACAACATCTGCATCTTCTAATTTCGCGATTTTAAGAAAACTGTCAAGATAAACCTGCTCTAAATCGTGATCCTGTGAAAGGATACCACAGATAAAACCAACAAACTCATCTGCATTTTTAAGTGGGAAGCCGGATACATCGATCAGACGAACTTTATTGTTAAGTTCATACATATGTTTCGTGCTCTTGTCTAAGTAAACGATATTTCCGTTTGCTTCTTTTACTGCTCCATTTACTCTGTCTAACAGTACTTTTGTTTTGCCTTTGCCTTTCTTTCCTACAATAAGTTCAACCATGCTGTTTTCCTCCTTAGACATATATATAATATTAACCAAACAATTCAATTAATATGCTTCATATTATAGTGCATATTTTCTGAAATTTCAAGAGGATTTTTAAAAAATATGTAAATTTTTACAAAAAACATCCAAAAGCATTGATTTTAATGTATTTTGTAAAAGACTTTTAGTAGATTTTAGGATAGCAAAGCTTCCTTCCTACTTCAGGCTTATAAAAAGTATCAATATCTATCTTATAAAGTGCAGATAACGTCTCAGCTGTCAAGATCTCATCTGCCTGTCCAATTTTTACACTCTTAGCATCTGTTAAGATCGCAGCTTGCCCGCCAAGCTGAAGTGCATGGTCAGGATTATGTGTAGTGCAAATGATCGCGTATCCTGCTGCTGCAAGCTCCTGCATGATCTTCAACGCCCGATACTGATTGCCGTAATCCAAATGATTTGTCGGTTCATCTAAAAGTATCAATTTTGCTTCCTGTGTAAGAACACGCGCGATCATAACAAGCTGCTGCTCACCGCCAGATAATTCTGTAAAAATCCTAGAACTCATATCTTTTAGTCCAAGCATTTCCAATTTTTCTATAGCAATGGCATAATCTCTCTCTGATGGCCGTTCATAAGCGCGCAAATACGGAGTCCGCCCCATCACGGTATATTCCAGTACTGAAAAATCAAAGCACGTTTCTCGAACCTGTGGAACATAACCAATGTGCCGAGCCACTTCTACCCGGCTCATATCGCAAAGTGAGATATCATCTAGGAAAATGTTTCCCTCATGCGGTTTATATAATCCAGACAAACAGTTAAGCATCGTACTCTTTCCGGCTCCATTTGAACCGAGGATAGACAATATGGATCCTCCTTCTAATGAAAAATTTACATCTTTAAAAACCCACTGTCCCTTTATATATTGAAATCCTAATCGAGCAACCCTTATTTTCACTTATCTTACCATCCTATCGAATCGTATTTCTTTGTCGAAGCAAAATAAATAGAAAAAATGGCGCTCCGACAATCCCCGTCAGGATCCCAATTTTTAATTCCGCAGATGAAAGCGTTCTGCAAAGCGTATCGATCACCAGCATAAAAATAGATCCAAATATCAAAGAAATAGGCAATAATTTTTGGTTATCAGCTCCTACGATCAAACGTGCGATATGAGGAATAACCAAACCAACCCATCCGACAGTTCCTGCCAGACAGACACAACTTGCCGTAAGCAGCGTAGAACATAGGATAAATAGGGTCCTAATACTTCTTAAATGGATCCCTAGCGTCTTAGCTTCCCTGTCTCCAAGTGCCATAACGTTTAATCGGAATCGCATGAGCAAAATAACTGCCATTGGAATAAAAAGTGTTGGCAATATCGGAATGATATCAGAAAACTGTACTGCAGCCAAAGATCCCATTGTCCAATATGTGATCTCCGCCAATTTGGTATCCGTATCCGCCAGAAATTTCAATATACTCATGATCGAAGACATTAAGCTGGACACGATCACACCAGATAAGACAAGGATCGTTGTACTGTCACTGCGGATGATCCGAGGAATACTTGCAGTAAGCAACACTGTTCCAACACCAAAAATAAATGCGAAAAATTGAATCGACGCTGCACTCAGATCCATTAAAATAGCTAACGCTGCACCAACACAAGCCCCCGAAGATACACCCAATAGATCTGGTGAGACCATCGGATTTTTAAAAATACTCTGATAGGTCGCCCCAGATAAAGCCAGTGCACTGCCGATCAAGATCGCTGCGATACTTCTCGGTAAACGAAGCGTCATAATAACAGCATCCGATTTATTATCCCATGTTTTTTCAATAGAAAAAATCCGACTCAGTAAAATCTTTGTCGTTGTAGAAACTGGAACTGTGTAGCGACCAATCGAAAGCGCGGCCAATAATATAGCTATGAGCATAAAAAATGCACACACTAAGATCAAAAAGTAATGTTTCTTATCATTTACTCGTTCTTTAGCAGTAAGAGGCCTCCCTTCCTCGGGAAGCCTCTTTTTTATGTAACTCACAAAATCAACCCCGGCCGCCGCCAGATGATGTAAGATCTGCTTCACTTCCATTTGGTTCTAAGCCATCCATCATAAATCCGGCTTGTTCTTCTGTCAAAACACTTCCGTTCATGTACTCATAAAACTCAATGACATCCTGCATAATAGAGTCTCTGCTGATACCATTTTGCTCTGCCAGCTCAGGCTGAATACACAATAATGAATAATCGATCTGGAAATAAGATTCCAAACCAAAACGATCCCATGCAAATGCCCCATACGGATTCGTATAAACTCTATCATTGACAACAGCAGAAAGTTCTTTCCAACCATCCGTCTCTTTCAGCTCTTGTACGATCTGATGCTGGTAAGTCCCACCTACGATAATGACATCTGGATCGATACTGAATACTTCTTCAGCGGTAACTTCCGTTGTATTAGGATCTGAAAATAAGGTAGATGCATAGATGCCGCCAGCTAAATCTGTCCAGTCCGCACAAATAGAATTACTTCCCATTGTAGTTGTCAAGCTGTCTGAAGATCCGGCAATATAATAAACAACTGGTTTTTCTTCATCGGCAAGTTCACCTGTAATAGATTTCACATTCTTCTGCGCTTCTGCTGTCATCTCACACCATTCATTCAAACGTTCCTGATAAACTCCGCCCAAAACTTCACCTAACATTGTATAGGCTGTCATCATCGTGTCATAAGTGTCAAAATTGATATTGATCGCAGGGATACCCGCATCACGGATCTGCTGTGCAAATCCGTCACTGACTGTTGTCGGATGAACGATGACCAAATCAGGATCTAAATTCAGCAGTTCCTCAATAGATGGTGTAACTCCGCCCATAGACGGGATCTCGCCAACAGCAGGGTAAAACAATTTTGCCCAACTATTTACAGTGCCAGGGTTATTCACAGCCAAAGCACTAACTAATTCTCCGGCTCCCATAACAAAAAAGGAACTAGTTCCTGCAGGCCAAAGGCAGGCAATACTTTCCACTTCTCCTGTGATCGTAACCGTGTCGCCACTCATGTCAGTAACCGTAACTTCTCGATCTGCTGTTTCTTCTGCTGCAACTACAGGGATTGCCGGTGCACCAATTGCCATGGAAGTCATGGAAAGCGCCAGCATAAGAGCAATGACTTTTTTCTTCATAATTCTTGTTTCTCCTATTCTTTTTTATTCACACCCAGCATTCAGCTGTAAAAGTGAACGATATAAAATTTAATAAAACTTATCAGATAAAAATAATCTTACAAAAATAAAAAAAGACAAAACCCCACAATTAGGAGTTCTGTCTTCCAACTTTTTATCTGTTTTGTTTATTTTTATTCATTTTAGCACAAATAAAATAATTGTGTCAAGTCTATATCCCATAAAATCAACTTCACCAACAACCGATGTTATCCCTTATCCTTCTTTTACATCCTTCTACTGATATTATATGATAGGTATTCCCTGTTACACGATATATTCTCTGTATAATCTTAGATATTCTTGCTCGACTTCTTGAAATGCTCGTACCTCATAACTTAAGTCTATATGAAGCACTGGTCGTGCGCTCTCTGACTTTTCATTTAAAAGATATTTCAGGTCAAACCATAGCATCGCATTGTCGATCTCCTTGATCAGGCTTTCTTCTTCCTTCGTAAGACTTGCACCTAGAAATTTCTCATAGATCACTTCAAGCAGATGGTCTTCTTGTTCTTGGTAAGCAGGAAGTGACTTCTTAAACGGTCTTGGAACATCAGACATATAACATTCACTGGCATCATGCAAAAGGCAGGCTAAAATGATCCGTCTGGAAAATCCTCTGGCTGCTGCCTCCTTTGCACAGTTGATGCAATGTTGTCCCACAGAAAAGAACGTTTTTACATGACCGTTCCCCCTGCATATAAGGGAAAGCGCATGCGCGATATCTTCTATACAGATCAACTCTTTTTCTGGCATCAATGGATCAAAATGCTTTCCCGTATAAGTAGTAATGCAATCTCCCATTTTTACACCCCTTTCTTCTATCTGATCTATCTGTTTTTTAATCTTCCTGTGTATTTTCTAAGATCACTTTTCGGATATTCTGCATTCGCTCATCCAGAGCCGCACTTTGCTTTGCACAATCCGAAAGCTCATCCTGCAGGAACTTTACCTGCTCTACCGGGATATTTTTCTTATAACGCATTTTGTGCTCAAGACTAGCCCAAAAATCCATCGCGATCGTGCGAAGCTGTACCTCCACAGTTACAAACTTCTTCGTATTTTGCAGAAAGATTGGCACCTGTACGATCAAATGAAGGCTTCGATATCCGCTTGGCTTTGGATTTTGGATATAATCTTTCTTCTCAATAAGGGTGATATCGTCCTGTTTCAGAAAACTCTCTGCCAGTTCATAAATATCATCTGGAAAAGAACAGATCACACGAACCCCTGCAATATCGTGGATATTTTCTTCGATCGCCGTCAAATTCAACGGAATGTTTTTTCTGCGGATCTTTCTCAGCAAACTGTCATAAGATTTCACTCTTGTCTTAATGCTCTCGATCGGATTTTTATCATACTGCAGAGAATACTCTTGATTGAGCACTTTAAATTTCGTTTCTATTTCCATGATCGCGCACTGATAATATGTCATAAGCAGATCCATTGGTTTTTTATTCTTTTCCAGCATTTCCAAAAATTCATCGGACAGAAGACTGTTCCTTACAAATTCTGCCTTTTTTTGCTCGATCAAATTTCTTCGCTGTTCCCGCAGTCCTCTCAGTTCTTCCAAATTTCGCATATCATTTCTCCATTCTAAGTAAATTCCCATTCCATTCTCCGTTTCTTCATGAAAACTATCTAAATTCCATTGTAAATACTCTTCTTCGTGCTTTTATATTCAACAAAACTGCAGCAACTGAAGTTATTTTTCAGTATACTGCAGTTTTTTAATCTCTGCATCTATAAAAATTTGTTTTAACTCAACACAAAACTTAATACAGATCAGCTATATCAACTATTGATATTTTGAAGCAAGGAATTCATTTGCTGATACAAAAGTTCCTTTGTAGATGCACCCATCACGATCGATACAAAAGGTTTTCCATAAGCATTCTGTGTCAAGATCGCAAGACAATTTCCGGCAGAACTTGTCGTACCGGTCTTTCCACCAAGGATCGTCACATCCTTCGGTGCATTTGCTTCACCTGTAAGATAATGATCTGTGGCAGGAAGTGTGGTGGATAAAGTAGATCCATCTGCGCCAGTGTAGCTTACCGTATAGGAAGACATCTGGGTGATCTGTGTAAACTCCGGATAGTTCATCGCCTCATTTAACATCAGATAGATATCATATGGTGTTGTATAATGGTTTTCATCCTGAAGTCCATGTGGGTTTGTAAAATGTGTACCTGTACATCCAAGAGCTGCGGCATACTGATTCATCATCTGAACAAAATTCTCTGTGCTTCCCCCTACATAATCTGCGATCGCAGAAGCTGCATCATTACCAGAGTATACCAGCAGACAGTGGAGAAGCTGATCTAAGGTCACCCGATCTCCTGCTGCAACCCCACAAACCTGAGAGCCTTCCTCCAAAGTTACATGCTCCTGCGTGATCGTAACCGTATCATTTAATTTTCCGCTCTGCAGTGCAAGCATCGCAGTCATGATCTTAGTGATACTTGCCGGATACACCCTATCATAAATTCCTTTTGCATATAATACTTTATGGTTGCTAAGGTTAAACAGTAATCCCTGCTGCCCTTCTTCCAATGAAGCATTCTGGATCCGATCTGCATCTCCTTTGGATGACACACATAATTTCTGTGCAAAGGATCTCGTCCTCATATTTTCCTTTGATGCAAGTGTATTCGTAAACACTTCCGATGTAGAAAATGCCTGCACAGGTGCTCCTAAGTATCGATCTTTGAGTGTTATCCCTGCAAACAAGAGCAACACTGCTGCCAGAATTACAAACAAACACACCAACAGTCTGCGTATAACGCGTTTTCTCTTATACTGCTTTCTCTTCTGGCTTTTTCTTTTGCGTTTTGGAGGCTCAACTGCATTGCCTGCTTGTTCAGGCTGTCTTGATGGCCTTTGTGTTTTTGAAAGTTTCGTTGTCTGCACTGGGCTGGTATTTCTCGGACGTGCACTCTTCGTTTCTGTCATATTTTTATAAGGCACTGCCGATTTCCTTTCCGATGTCCTTTGCGGCGACGACTTTCCAAGTCTCATAAGTACTCCTCTTTCCTATCTATTTCTTTTTTCATGATCTCTTTATTGTAAGCACTGCTTTGAAGTCCTACATTCAAAACAACTCCCATACCAATGTATAAACTGACAAGTGAGGTAAGTCCATAGCTTACAAATGGAAGCGGTGTTCCTGTATTAGGTGCCATTCCGGTCGCAACACAGATGTTGATAAAACTCTGAAAGGCTACCAATGCTCCGATCCCACAACATAGGATCTTTCCGGAAAGGTCTTTGGCACGTAGGCTCATCCGGATGCATTCGAATGAGATCGCAAGCAAAAGTAAAACGATCGTCACGCATCCGATAAATCCATATTCCTCACCTGCAACGGCAAAAATAAAGTCCGTCTGATTTTCAGAAACAAAGTTTCCATCATTTACAGAGGTGGTTGTTTCATCTCCGCTGAGCTTCTTGCCCAGCAATTCCCCAGCAGCGATGGCTGTCTTAGAGTTATTCTGCTGTTCGATATCATCAGAGTATTCCTCATTTTCCGGATACAGGAAAGACATGATCCTATTCCTTTGGTAATCTTTGAGCAGCTTTTGATCCGGCTGTACTATGATGGACAAAAAAATGATCAAAACTGGAACAGCTATCAGTAGTGCACCACCGATGATCTTATAGCTCAGACCAGCGATATAGATCATAACACAAAAGATGACTACCACTGTGATCGTATTTTTTAGGTCAGGCTGCTCTAAGATCAAAACCAGCGGAACTGCAAGAAGCGCAGCTGAGAGTGCCAGCGTTTTAATCGTATTGAGGTTTTCTTCGTTATCCATAAAAAATTTTGCAAAGAAAATGATCAGTATGATCTTTGACAACTCTGTAGGCTGGAAACGAAATGAACCAATCCCGATCCATCTGGCAGCACCATTGGCACTGTCTCCTGCGATACGCACAAAGACAAGCATTGCGATATTAAACCCGTACATGATCCACTGAAAGTTCATGATCCAGGAATAATCCATCAAAGACAAGATCAGCATGACCACCACCCCAAGGATCAGACCTACGAACTGTTTAGATTTTAGGTCTGAGGCAGCAGTTCCGACTAAGGTCACACCGATCATACTCAATGCCACCAGGAAAATGACCAGTCTAAAATTATAAAATCGTAATTTATATTGCTTTAACATGTTTTATCTGTCCTTTTTATTCTGAACAGGTATATATGCATGAAGCACAGCAGGTTCCTGCGTGATCTGGATCTTTACCTGTTCTTCATTGATCGTAAGATATTTCTTTACGATATGTATCATATCATTTTGCAGCATTTTCATCATTTGCGGAGAGCAATCAATCCGCTCAGATATGAGCAGAAGCTTCATTCTGTCCCGCGCATATCCGGCAGAGCGATTCTTTTCCCTAAAAAAGGATTTCACTCTGACTCCCTCCTTCATCTGCTATTTTTTAAACATTTTACCCAGTTTTCCAAAGAATCCGCG
The DNA here is from genome assembly GCA_964609645.1 of uncultured Blautia sp. Taxonomy (GTDB): domain Bacteria; phylum Bacillota; class Clostridia; order Lachnospirales; family Lachnospiraceae; genus Blautia_A. Next base: position 6,110 of record CAZSTD010000047.1, on the reverse strand, counting down.
CTTTCGGTTGATATCCATAAAGGGAACCTCTTCTCCAAGAATACGACGGCAGATATTGCGGTATTCCTCCTCAGCAGCAGAAGCCTTTCCAGACAGCGGCTCTCCCTGATTGGTCGCAATGACGATCTGTTCATCATCCAGAAGTGTTCCGATCAGATCGACTGCAAGGATCTCTATCACGTCATCTACAGACATCATATCTCCCCGCGCGATCATATCTGGTCTGAGGCGGTTAATGATCAGCTGGATATCGCGGATCTCATTTGCCTCTAACAGACCGATGATCCTGTCTGCATCGCGGATCGCGGAAACCTCAGGAGTGGTAACGACCAAAGCTCTGTCAGCTCCTGCGATCGCATTTTTAAAGCCCTGTTCAATACCGGCCGGACAATCTAAAAGCACATAGTCAAACTGCTCCCTCAGGTCGTCAGTCAGCTTGATCATCTGTTCCGGGGAAACAGCAGTCTTGTCCTTTGTCTGTGCAGATGGCAGCAGGCAAAGCTCCGGATGACGTTTATCCTTGATCAGCGCCTGGCGTAAACGACAATTTCCATTGATCACATCTACCAGATTATATACGATCCGATTTTCCAATCCCAAGACTACATCCAGGTTCCGAAGACCGATATCGGTATCCACGACAACAACCTTCTTTCCAAGCATAGCCAGGCCTGTCCCGATGTTGGCGACGGTAGTCGTTTTTCCGACACCGCCCTTTCCGGAAGTGATCACAATGACTTCACTCATAGTTTTATTTCCTCCTAAAAGATAACTTCCATACTTCTGGTATTCTCTGAATGCAGTTTCCATCCTCCGAAAAACATTTTTTTATGAAAAATATCTTCTTAGTCATTGGAAGTATCACTTGTATCACTGGCAGCTACACCTGTAAGGATGGTAGCATCATCTGCCAATTCAAAAATGTATTTAAAAATATCATTTGCTGCAAGGCATGCATTACCAGAGCTATATCCATTCTCGATACGCACCGCGATCGCATAATCTGGATCAGAGGACGGTGCATATCCGACAAACATACCGTGGTTTGGATGATAGACACCATCCACCTCTGCAGTACCTGTTTTGCCTGCCACATCAACAGCAAGTCCATCAAACTGGCTGTGCGTCTGCACTACACGGTACATACCGTCGTGAATATCGCTCCATACATTTGACGCGACATCGATCGTATTGACCAGCTGTGGCTGATACTCTTTGAGAGTCTGTCCTTTAGAATCTGTCTGCTTCTCAAGAAGCGTCAGGTCATAAACATTACCACTGGTAGCGATCGCTGTCGCATAGCGTGCAAGCTGGCTAGTCGTATATGCGTGCGTACCCTGACCAATATAAGAAGGTACCGCATACGAATTGGAAACCTGTGGAGAAGATTCTGTGATCTCAATCCCGGTCTTTTTATCCAATCCAATATCTGAGGCATATTTTTGCAGCACACTCAAGCTCCTGTTTTCTGAAAAATCACCCTCTGTATCCTGTCCCAGCAAAAATCCTACCATATTAAAGTAATAGTTACAGGATTCCTCGATCGCAGTTCGGATCTCGATATCGGAGTGTCCCTGTCTGTTCCAGCAATTGATCGCAGGAGTCACCAGATCGAAAGATCCGGTACAATTGATATACGTACCATCATTGATCACACCCTCAGACATTCCAGCGATCGTAGATAAGATCTTAAAGGTAGATCCCGGTGCTGTTGTCTGCTGAGTTGCCTTGTTAAAAAACGGACTGGACTGATCCAGCGAAAGTTTCGCATAATAGTCTGTATCCATGTCATTGACCAGACGGTTATTGTCATATCCCGGATAGGATACACAGGCAAGTACATCTCCTGTATGCACATCTGTGATCACCGCAGAGGCAGAACAAGGTTCCAGTGCAAGCTGTGCAGGCTCGATCTCAAGTGTATAGATCTTGTTGATCATAAAGTCATAAGCTGTCATTGCACCGGAAGCCAGTGCTTCATAGCTTCCATCTTCTTTGGAAAGGATTCCCTGTTCATATAATACCAGGCAGATCTCCTGACCGGAGATCGTATCCTCCTGAAGCATATATTTGTACAACAATTTTGAGAAACTATTATCTGTCTTTAAATAGTCAACAATGTAAGCAGTCAATGCCTGGTATACTTCATTGGAATCCAGATAATCACCTTCTGTAGAAATTTTGGAGATATCGATCCAGTTCTGGCTTGCTGCATAGGTCAGATATTCCTTCAAACTGATATTTTCTTCTTTGTTCCATGCCTGATAGGTTTCATCAGAGGTATCGATCGCATTCTTTGAAATGATCCCAAGAGTATCGCGCAAAAGATCATCACAGATATAAGTCAGGTATTCTTCAAGCTGTGGATCTTCATCTTTTAAGGCTGGCGGTTCTTCCATTGTCAGCCTACTTGTTATTGTATCAAAAACCTGCTGCTGCTTTTGTTGAAATTTGGCATATAGATTTTTTTCTGTGGAAGAAGCATCCTCATTGCTGAATTTGCGGATGTCGATCACGCTGTTCGAGATCAGTGCATTATACACATCATAGATCGGAATCCTGATCTGCGCCGCATCCTGTACACTATAGTCAAAAGTTTTTGTCGCCTCGATCTTAGAAAGAAGGATACCTGCAACCCTCTGTTTCAGGATCTGATAGATCGCAGACTGCCAATCACTATCTATCGTCAGGTAAGTATCATTACCTGCGATTGGTTCGATCCTGGTATCCGTATCAATTTTGAGTACCTTACCAAGGTTATCGACAATAACCGTTTCCTCTCCGTCCGTTCCCTGCAGGGAGGTCTCCATATATTTCTCAATTCCGGTTTTTCCAATGATCGCATCATTCGCATAATCCGGATTCTTTTTGCGCAGTTCTTCTAGCTCTTCCGCAGAAGCCTGTCCCGTATAACCTAAGATCGGTCCCATACTGACGTCATCTATATATTTACGGATAGAATCCTCTACGATATCAATCCCCTGAAGTTCAGACTGATTTTCCTTGATCGCTGCAACAGACTGTTCACTCACATTAGAAGCGATCGTCACAGACATATATTTCTTAAAGCTGTTAGTGCTGAGCGCATAGCGGATAATGGAAAGATCCAGCACATCCTGCTTCGTGAGCTCCTGCGGCAGACCATGTGAGATCAGCTCCTGCGGAGTATAAGCCGATTCTCCATATAATACAATGGAAAAGCCTTTATTTCCACTTAGATATTCCATCATCTGATCTGCTGTTGCCGTTTTTTGTTCATCTGTCAGATCATCGATCAATGCCTCTCCATAAATGTCTGCGCGGAAACGGTTCAAGGTAAAACCTTCTCCAACATCAAACACATAGTTGTCGTTTTCATCCAACACAATATGAAAATTGTGGCTGATCGAATCTCCGTTTGATTCTAAGATCTTCAAAACCTGATACGCCGTTCCATTCAGCGTAAGGTTCTTTTCTCTGGTGGAATCATATGTTCCATTATCTTCAAATGTAACAGAATAAGCCAGCACATTCGTAGCCAGCTCTTCTCCGTTTCTGTCGTATATGTTTCCACGTGTGCTCTTGATCACACGCTTCTTTGTTGTTCTGGATTCAAATTTGCTGATATAATCCTGTCCCTGGATGATCTGAAGCTCAAAAAGCTGCCTCACCAAAGTTGCGGACATAAAAACAAAAACTAGCCCCAGTACAGTTGTTCGTTTTAATCGTATTTTTTTAAAAAATCTTTTTATTTTAGTACCCAAATAGACTCACTTTCTTTCCTTGAAGGATTCATAAATCGATAATTGATCTTGTAAAATACACGATACATAACTAGTGTCAAGATCACCGTATAAAAGGTTTCCGGCAAAATGATCCTGAACAGATAGGTTCCAAGCCCCAGTCTTCCACGCAGCAAAAATTGAAGTGCATAGACAGCCAGTCCGTAGAGAATGTCCCCCACTCCTGCAAGGAGTACTGGGACTTTGATATCGTCATCATAGCAGACACGATGCGCATATCCGCTCAAAAATCCAATATACATGTAGATCAGAGCATAAAATCCAAATACGGAACCATAAAACATATCTACAAAAAGACCGCTGAAGAATCCTGTCCACATCCCACTTTTTCGTCCACGCATCAGTCCCATGGAAATGCAGAGGATCAAGATCAGGTTCGGCGTGATCGAGCCGATCGAGATCACATGCAACACGGTGCACTGCAATAAAAAGCTGACAAAAATCGTAATGAACAATACAATCTTACTCTTCATTGCTCTCTCCTTCTGCTGTTACAACTCCAGTATCTGTAAAAAGATCCTGTTTGTTTACCGTGATGACCAGCACATCTTTTAAATGCTGAAAATCCACTGGAGTCACGATAGTACCGGTTTTCGTAAGGTTATTGCTTCCTTGTTCAATCTCACTTACATAGCCAATAAACAATCCTTCTACATATTTTTCGCTGATATTGGAAGTGACGATCCTCTCTCCCACGGTAACCTTATTATCCTGATCATATAGCTGACTAAAGCTCAGTTTTCCTTCATCGATCAGTTCCAGATCGCCTTCCACCACACAATTATCCTGCGTGCTTACAGTCATGGCGCTGACGTTGCTGCTGTCATCGATGATCGCACGAACGGTTGCCCAGTGTGCGCCTACCTCTGTAACGATCCCTACCAGACCTTTTCCGGCAAGTACATTGTTATCCACACGGATGCCATCTGCAGATCCTTTGTTGATCATAAAAGTATCATACCAGTTTCCTGGGTCTTTGGAAATGATCTCTGCTGCCACCTTTGGGTATTCGCTGTACTGCTGATCCAAATTGTAAAGCTGCTGCAGGCGCACAAATTCCGTCTGATCTAAGATCAGCTTATTATTTTGCTGTGTCAAGCTGTCTACCTGCGCTTTTAAATTTTCATTTTCCGCAAGGATTTCTTCTTTGTCACGCATACGTTCCTGCATTCCGGTGAGAACAGAACTGATCTTATTGATACTGTTCTCAAATGGAACGATCAATACTCCTGCTGCCTCCTGCAGCGGAGCTGTCGTCACTCCGGATGCAAACGTAGCTGCCACACAGCTCACACAGAAAAATGTCATGATCGCCAGCAGATGCTTACTTTTTAAATTAATCCTAAAATGTACTTTCTTTTTCAGGTTTTTCATGATGCACCCCTAAAAATTATAATTTTCTCTGTTTCACAGGTACTGCCCACTTCTGAAGTTCCTTATCCTTGATGATCTTCTCGAGCCCCGTGATCGCAGAGGTCTCATAAAGATTTGAAAGATTAAAGGTAAATCCGGTATAGCTGGCAAGATACTGATCAATATAGGGAAGCCTTGTGCTCCCTCCGGTTATGTAAATACCCTGCTTTGCAATGTGATAAGAAATCTGCGGCGGTGTACGCTCTAAAAAGGTTTTCATCTCAGCTGCGATCTCATTGAGACAATTCATGATCCCATCATTTACCACATAGGAAGATATGATCTCCTCTCTGGGAAGTCCAGAGATGCTGTCGATCCCGACAACTTTACGCACACCTTTTTTCTGATCACTGAGACGTCCCATCGCCATCTTGAGCCTCTTGGCCGTGCGGGTTCCGATCTGCAGATTATAACGTCTGCGCACTTCACTGCAGATTGCCTCATTCATCTGCCTTCCTCCGATCGGGATCTTCCTGCTGATGATGATCTTTCCGCCAGTCAAGATAGAAAACTCGGTACTCTGCGCTCCGATGTTTACGACCATGTTGCCTTCCGGATTTTCAATATCCACGCCCATAGCGATCGCATCTGCGATTGGGGATTCCACCATGAAGACACGGTTTTTTCGAAGCCAGTGTCCATTTGCCACATGAAAATACGCTCGCTTTTCCACTGCCGTCATATCCAATGGCACCGTAAAATACATGACAGATCCAACCCCCAGGATATGATCGATCTTACGGATCATACTGTAAAGCACGATCTCTTGGAGTTCTAAGTTTGCGATCATCCCAAATGCCATCGGTGAAGTTACGGAAATATCCACCGGTGATTTCTCGAACATCTCGTATGCTTCATTACCCATCGCAATGATCTTACGTCCTTTAGACGCGATCATATTTTTTTCAATATAAC
>CAZSTD010000046.1:10972-16046 GCA_964609645.1 uncultured Blautia sp. | reverse complement strand
CTGGGAGGGAGATCAAAAACCAGATATCCCGTACCATGAGATGATCCTTTATAAGCTGCACGTGCGTGGGTACACGAAGGCGAATCGTAGTGTGATCGGTCATAAAGGGACATTTCTGGCACTGGAGGATATGATCCCTTATTGGAAAGAGTTGGGGATCAACACGATCGAACTGATGCCAGCCTATGAGTTTATGGAATGTCCGGAAGTTTCAGATGAGGAAGGAATGGTCCGGGAGACAAGAAAAGAAGGTCAGGTAAATTTTTGGGGATATCTGCCGGGGTATTATTTTGCGCCGAAGCGATCTTACTGCGCGACCGATGATCCGGAAAAAGAGTTTAAAAATCTGATCAAGAAACTTCATCAAGCAGGAATCGCATGTATTATGGAAATGTATTTTCCGCATAAGAGTAATCCTGTTGTGGCTTTGCGTGCCCTGCAGTTTTGGAAATTGTATTATCACGTAGATGGATTTCATGTGCTGGGGGATGGCGCACCGGCCAGTTTGCTGATGCAGGATGCGATCCTCAGTGATGCAAAATTGATGTTTCACGGTTTTAATGAAAATGATATCCAAAAGAAAAAGAAACCGGCGAAGAAATGTATCGCGCAGTATGAACCAGGATTTTTACAGGACATGCGGCGATTTTTAAAGAGTGATGAGGAGATGGTAGGAGCAGCTGCCTATCGCCTCAGACGAAATCCGGATGCTTATGCAGTGATCAATTATATGGCATGTCAGGATGGATTTACGTTAAATGATGTGGTGACCTATAATTACAGACACAATGATGCGAATCAGGAAAACAATCAGGATGGCAGCAGCTATAATTATTCTTGGAACTGTGGGGTGGAAGGTCCAAGCAGAAAGCAAAACATCCGTCAGATGAGGGAACGCCAGCTTAAAAATGCATTTTTGATGATGCTTTTGAGCCAAGGAGTTCCAATGATCTATGGAGGAGATGAATTCGGCAACTCACAAGGAGGCAATAACAATGCTTATTGTCAGGACAATCCGGTGGGGTGGATTGACTGGAAGGCGTTTAAAAAGAACGAGGCGTTATATGAGTTCGTAAAAAAAGCGATCGCTTTTCGAAAAGAACATCCGATCCTTCATGTTCCCAATGAGATGCGAGGTGTAGATTACAAGACAAAAGGCCTACCGGATGTTTCTATGCACGGAGAACGTGCGTGGTATTTGAATTCAGAGAACACATCCAGACTTTTGGGTATCATGTATTATGGTGCTTATGCGGAAAGACCAGATAAGAGTCAAGACCAGTCGATTTATATTGCCTATAATTTTCATTGGGAAAATCGAAATCTGGCACTGCCAAATCTGCCGGGAAATAAAAAGTGGAGAAAAGTGATCGATACCAGTTCTTTGAAAGAAAATGGATTTCTTCATATGGAAGCGGAAAAATATGAGAAGAAACTGGAAATTGCACCTCGAACGATCGTGGTGCTGTTGGCAATAGAGGAGGGAAAAAAAGATGCATCATCCATGGCTGCATTTTAAAAAGATTACCAAGCATAAATTACTGGTTATGCACTATTGTTTCCGTGCAGGGCTGTACAAGCAGGGCTTGCTTCACGACCTTTCGAAGTATCATCCAAGGGAATTTATTCCGGGATGCAAATACTATCAGGGGGACAGAAGCCCGAACAATGCGGAGAGGGAGGATACTGGTGTTTCTAAATCGTGGCTCCATCACAAAGGAAGAAACCGCCATCATTTTGAATATTGGATAGACTATTCACTAAATGATGAGCGGATCATCAGCGGAGTTCCTATGCCGCGCCGTTACATTGCGGAAATGGTCATGGACAGGATCGGCGCGTCCAGGAATTATTTGGGAGCAGCATATGATCAGTCGAAGCCTTTGGAGTATTATCTGAAGACCAAAGACAAAAACTGGTTTATGCATCCGGATACCAAGAGAGATTTGGAAAAACTTTTGCGGATCTTAAATGATCAGGGAGAAGAAGCACTGATCTCCTATGTCAAAAATGTATACCTAAAAGAAAAATAAAGAGGATTTCTTTTGGGGCAGGAGAAACGCACCGGTAGAAATGCGAAAAAAGTAAAAAAATGGGAAATACACTTGTGCAATGCATGTGTAATGTGGTAAAGTAACCAAGTACAGAAGTATTTGGTTACTTTTTTGTGCAGGCAAGCTTTTTTATCTGACAAATTTTGGAAAGAGTGGGTCTGTACACAAGAACATAAAAAGGAGGAAGGAAATTGAGTAGTACAACAATGATCATATTATCTGCATTTGTGGTCTATCTGCTGCTTATGATAGTCATAGGTGTGGTTTATATGAAACAGACAAGTAACTCAGAAGATTATTTTCTGGGTGGACGAGGACTGAATGCGTGGGTGGCTGCGCTTTCTGCACAGGCCTCTGATATGAGCGGATGGCTCCTTATGGGACTTCCGGGAGCGATTTATTCTTTTGGAACAGGACAGATCTGGATCGCAGTTGGTTTATTTATCGGAACCGTGTTAAACTGGGTCTGCATTTCTCACAGATTGCGCAGGTACACAATCGAGGCGAACAATTCGCTCACGATACCGGCGTTTTTGGAAAATCGTTTTCAGGATAAAAAGAGGATCCTGTTATTGCTTTCTTCGATCGTGATCGTGATCTTTTTCCTGGTATATACAGCGTCTGCGTTGGCAGCAGGAGGAAAGCTGTTCAATACAGTGTTTGGATTAGATTACCATATCGCATTGGCGATCGGTGCAGGGGTTATTCTTTGCTATACATTTATGGGTGGTTTTATGGCAGTCTGTGTGACAGACTTTGTACAGGGAACACTGATGCTGATCGGACTTTTGGTCGTTCCGCTGATCGCATATTTTACACTGAGTGGAAATTTGACAGACATTTTAACCGAGAGCGGAGTACAGGGAGGCGCAGCGGCGTTCTTAGATCCTTTTGTAAACGGGGATCGTCCTTATACATTCGTTGAGATCTTCTCTCAGCTTGCGTGGGGACTTGGATATTGCGGAATGCCTCATATCTTGACACGTTTTATGGCTGTAAAGAGCGAGAAAGAGTTAAAGAAATCCAGTGTGATCGCGATCGTGTGGGATATCCTCTCTCTGACAGCAGCTTGCTTTATCGGTGTCATTGGACGTGCATACCTGTTCCCAACAGTGTTAGGTGAGAACGGAACATCTTCTGAAAGTGTTTTCATCGAGATGATCAATAAACTGTTCTCAGTTGATCTGGCACTGCCGTTCATCGGAGGTATTTTCCTTTGCGGAATCCTTGCTGCGATCATGTCCACTGCGGACTCACAGCTTCTGGTAACTGCATCTGCTGCATCTGAGGACCTTTACCATCAGTTCATCAAGAAAGACGCTGATTCCAAGGAGATCCTTATGGTGGCGCGAGTGACGGTTATCGCAGTTTCAATTTTGGCATTTGTCATTGCGTGGGATCCGGAGAGCAGTATTATGGGGCTGGTATCCAATGCGTGGGCAGGTCTTGGAGCAGCATTTGGCCCGACTGTGGTCATGTCTTTATATTGGAGAAGAACGAATCTGGCAGGCGCAGTTGCTGGAATCGTATCCGGCGGTCTTACAGTTATCATTTGGGATTATATTCCGCTGATCCAGGGACAGACGCTTGGCTCTTATACAGGGCTTTACTCTTTAGCTGTTGGCTTTGTTGTGAGCCTTATCCTGATCATCATTTTCAGCTTGGCAACGAAAGCGCCATCCAAAGAGATCACGGATGTATTTGATAAAGTCTCTGCAAAAAAATAACGAGGGCTATCCATTTTTTCATGAATTTGTTATAATAGCAGTAACGCTTCCCGGCGTTACTGCTTTTTTGTATAGAAAGCAGGTGAAGCACAGGCTTTGATATATGCTGGGGCGAAAGGACAAAAGATTTCAGTTAAGCTGAAATTTTGGGGAGAGACGAGGAAAACAACTAAAATATAAAAAGAAGGTGTCGAACATGAAGAAATATGATTATCTGATCGTAGGAGCTGGTCTTTTTGGAGCAGTATTTGCACATGAGGCTTCCAGAAGAGGAAAAACATGCCTCGTGATCGACAAGAGAGATCACATTGGCGGAAATATTTACACGGAGGAAGTGGAAGGGATCCAGGTACATCGATATGGCGCACATATTTTCCATACTTCCAGAAAACAGGTCTGGGATTACGTCAATCAGTTTGCAGAATTCAACCATTTCATAAATTCTCCGATCGCAGTTTATAAGGATGAACTGTATAATCTTCCATTTAATATGAATACATTCCATCAGCTTTGGGGTGTACGTACTCCGGCGGAAGCGAAAGCTAAGATCCAGGAGCAGATCTCAAGAATGCATATCACACATCCGAAGAACCTTGAAGAACAGGCGCTTGCGCTGGTTGGACAGGATGTATATGAGAAGCTTGTGGAGGGATATACAAGAAAGCAGTGGGGCAGAGAGTGCAAAGATCTTCCGTCTTTCATCATAAAAAGACTTCCTCTGCGTTATACTTATGATAACAATTACTTTAAAGATCCATATCAGGGAATCCCGAAGGGCGGATATACCCGCATTATCAAGAAGATGCTGGAAGGCGTGCAGGTGTGCCTGAATACAGACTTCTTTGCAAATAGAGAGGAACTGACTTCCAAGGCAGATAAGATCCTCTTTACCGGTATGATCGATGAATTTTATGACTATTGTTACGGTGAGCTGGAGTATCGTTCTCTGAGATTTGAGACAGAAGTGGTTGATATGGGAAATTATCAGGGAAATGCGGTCGTGAACTATACAGATTATGAAGTTCCGTACACCAGGATCATCGAACACAAGCATTTTGAATTTGGAACACAGCCAAAAACTGTGATCACAAAAGAATATCCGGCAACTTGGGAGAAAGGTAAAGAGCCATACTATCCAGTAAATGATCCGAAAAATGATGAGCTTTTTGCGAAATATGAGCGCCGTGCTCTGGAAGAAAAGAATGTGATCTTTGGCGGAAGACTGGGAATGTACCGATATATGGATATGGACCAGGTGATCGAAGAAGCGCTTGCATTGGCGGAGACAGAGCT
>CAZSTD010000046.1:0-10872 GCA_964609645.1 uncultured Blautia sp. | reverse complement strand
TATCAGGGGCGTTCCCAGGCGGGACCAGATGTGCCGGCGGACAAATATCTGGCGCTGTGGATGGCAATGGAATTCAACAAAGATGCTGCGGGGAGATTTTTCGGTTCCAGAGGTGCACGCAAGGAGATCGTCAAAAACTTAAACCAGCTGAAATTCAAAGAAATTCAGGAAAAAGGCGGACTCTACCAAGAACTGCTTTACAGGGAGTGCGTTCATATGGTAAAAACCTATATGGAGCTTTGTGAAAAAGATAAATCTTATAACACAACGCTCTGCGGTATCGTACCGATGAATGAAAAGAGTGCCAAGAATAAACTGCAGAAAGATATCTATGAGACTGCAGTGGAGCTTCCTGGGAAGATCAACATGGAAGAAGAACTTGCCATCATCACACAGGCGGCAAAGGAAGCCTATGAAGCACATTTTCCGGGCGAAGGCGGAATTTAAATGACAAAAACTGGAGGCAGAAATGAATAAAAACAATTTGACAGCTTATGAAGTGGTGAAAGAAGAAGCGCTGTCCGATATCCATTCAAAGGGCTGGATTCTTCGACACAAAAAAACTGGTGCGCGTGTCATGCTCATTGAGAATGACGATGAAAACAAGGTATTTAACATTGCATTCCGCACGCCGCCGAAAGACAGCACAGGTGTTGCGCATATTTTGGAACACAGTGTACTTTGCGGATCCAAAGAGTTCCCACTCAAAGATCCGTTCGTGGAACTGGTAAAAGGTTCTTTGAATACATTTCTGAATGCAATGACTTATCCAGATAAAACCTGCTATCCTGTGGCAAGTTGTAATGACCAGGATTTCCAGAACCTGATGCATGTGTATTTGGATGCAGTGTTTTACCCGAATATCTATAAGAGAGAGGAGATCTTCCGACAGGAAGGCTGGAATTATCAGTTAGAGCAGACAGAAGGACCGCTGAAATACAACGGTGTAGTTTACAATGAGATGAAAGGTGCATTTTCTTCACCGGACGAAGTGCTTGAGCGTGAGATCATGAACCATCTTTTCCCGGACAACACCTATGGATGTGAGTCGGGAGGAGATCCGGCGCATATCCCGGATCTGACTTATGAGAACTTTTTGGATTTCCACAGGACATTCTATCATCCGTCAAACAGCTATATTTATCTGTATGGAAATATGGATATGGAAGAAAAACTGCAGTTTTTGGATGAAAACTATCTTTCTAAATTTGAATATCTGGATGTGGATTCTCACATTGACTGCCAGAAAGCATTTGAAACGTGCCGCGATGTGACATTGGAGTATCCGGTAGCTGAAAATGAAGGGGAGGAAGAAAACACTTATCTTTCCTACAATATGGTGGCAGGGGATGCCATGGACAGTCAGATGGCGATGGCCTTCGAGGTGCTTGACTATGCGCTCTTGAGTGCTCCTGGAGCACCGCTGAAACAGGCGCTGCTCGATGCGAAGATCGGTAAAGATATTTATGGATCTTATGATGACGGTATCCTCCAGCCATATTTTACGATCGTGGCAAAAGGCTCTGACCCGGAGAAGAAAGAAGAATTTGTCTCTGTGATCCGCAAGGTCCTTGGCGATATCGTGGAAAATGGGATCAATAAGAAGGCTGTAGAAGCGGGGATCAACTATTTTGAATTCCGTTACCGCGAAGCAGATTTTTCCTCTTATCCAAAAGGTCTGATGTACAGCCTTGATATTTTAGGAAACTGGCTGTATGAGGATGAACATCCTTTTGCCCAGGTGCAGCAGCTTGCTGTTTTTGAACAGTTAAAGAAAGCACTCCACGAGGGATACTTTGAGGAACTGATCCGCAGATATCTGCTTGAAAATCCACATGGCTGCATTCTAACTCTTATGCCGAAAAAAGGTCTGGCAGCGCAGAGAGAAAAAGAACTCGAAGAAAAACTGGAGGACTACAGAAAGAGTCTGAGCGAGGAAGAACTGGCTTCCATGGTAGAAAAGACAAAAGCACTGGAGGCTTACCAGGAGGAACAGGAAGATCCCAAAGCACTTGCGTGCATTCCGATGCTCCAGAGAAGTGATATCAAAAAAGAGGCTGGTTCCTTTATCAACGAGGAGCTGTCTGTGGATGACAGTTTGTTCCTCTATCACGATGTCTGCACCAATGGGATCGGGTATGTAGACCTGATGTTTAAGACGGACAGCATCACACCGCAGCAGATCCCGTATCTGGGCCTGCTTAAATCAGTGTTAGGGTATGTAGATACACAAAACTATACCTATGGTGAGCTGTTCAATGAGATCAATGCAGCTACCGGAGGTATCACCTGCGGCGTGGAAGTGTTTGACAGCTCTGATTCTACAGATGATTTCCAGGCAATGTTCTCTGTGAGAGGAAAAGCACTGTATCCGAAAATGGGATTTTTGTTTGAGATGATCAAGGAGATCTTAAATACCTCTAAGATTGAAGATACGAAGCGTCTCTATGAGATCGTCGCTTCTGTCAGATCTCGTGCACAGGCAGGGCTCACCGGTGCTGGACACTCCACAGCAGTGCTAAGGGCAGCTGCTTATTCTTCTCCTATGGCAGCCTTCCAGGATGAGATGGCAGGGATCGCTTACTACCAGTTTATTGAGAAACTGGAGAAAGAATTTGACCAGAGAAAAGATGAGACGGTCGAGGAGCTTCGTAAACTTATGAAGACGATCCTTCGTCCGGAAAACTTTATGGTAAGTTATACAGGTGAGAGGGAATCCTTAGAGGAGGTCAAGGATCTGGCCGCGTCTGTCAAATCTGGATTATGCACAGAGCCTGTACAGACCTCACAGGAAGAACTGCTGTGCGTAAAGAAAAATGAAGGATTTAAGACTTCCGGGCAGGTACAGTATGTGGCACAGACAGGTAACTTTAAGAAACAGGGAAAAGAATATACCGGTGCGCTGGATATCTTGAAAGTGATCTTAAGTTATGATTATCTGTGGATGAACCTTCGTGTCAAGGGCGGCGCATATGGCTGCATGAGCGGATTTAAGAGAAGCGGAGAAGGATATTTTGTATCCTACCGTGACCCACATCTGAAACGTACACTTGAGATCTATCAGGGAATCCCGGACTATATCCGTAACTTCCAGGCAGATGAGCGCGAGATGACCAAATATATCATCGGAACGATCAGCGGTAAGGATGTGCCGAAGACTCCGCAGATGAAGGGATCTGTCTCTAAAGCAGCGTATTTCTGTCATGTGACAGAGGAGATGATCCAGAAAGAAAGAGATCAGATCTTGAATGCGACAGTTGAGGATATCCGCGCGCTAGCGCAGATCGTGGAGGCTGTTTTACAGGCAGAGCAGATCTGCGTAGTGGGAAGTGAGAGTAAAGTTGCAGATGCCAGTGACATTTTGATGGAAGTAAGATCATTGGTAAATTGTTAAATAACAGGATGCCAGAGCGAGAGATAGCCTGGCATCCGTTTAAACGCGTAAAAGATGCAGTCATAAAGAAAAATTGTGTCTTTTGAATAAAACAGTATAAGGAAAAGAAGAATGAACGAAAAATTTAAATCTGGATTTGTAGCGATCATTGGAAGACCGAATGTAGGAAAATCAACTTTGATGAACCATCTGATCGGACAGAAGATCGCGATCACATCCAAAAAACCACAGACAACCAGAAATCGTATCCAGACTGTCTATACTTGCGAAGAAGGACAGATCGTATTTCTCGATACACCAGGTATCCACAAGGCCAAAAACAAACTTGGGGAATATATGGTGCAGGTAGCAGAGAGAACACTGAAAGAGGTAGATGCCATTATGTGGCTGGTAGAGCCGAGCACCTTTATCGGAGCCGGGGAACGCCATATTGCTGAGCAGCTCCAGAATATCGGTGTGCCGGTTATCCTGATCATCAATAAGGTGGATACTGTATCGAAAGAGGAGATCCTTCCGGCGATCGACACCTACCGTAAGGTATGTGATTTCGCAGAGATCATTCCATGTTCTGCGCTGAGAGGACAAAATACACAGGATATCATCGGATGCATCCTGAAATATCTGCCGTATGGCCCGATGTTCTATGATGAGGATACCGTTACAGACCAGCCGCAGCGCCAGATCGTAGCGGAGGTGATCCGTGAGAAAGCTCTGCACGCTCTGGATGCAGAGATCCCGCATGGTATCGCGGTGGCGATCGACCAGATGAAGACTCGCCCGGGCAAAAGACCGATCGTGGATATCGATGCGACGATCATCTGCGAGAAAGACTCCCACAAGGGAATTATCATCGGAAAGCAGGGCGCGATGCTGAAAAAAATCGGAAGCAATGCCCGCTATGAGATCGAACGTATGCTGGAATCCAAAGTGAACCTGAAACTCTGGGTAAAAGTGAAGAAAGACTGGAGAGACAGTGACTTTTTGATCAAAAACTTTGGGTACGATAAGAAAGAAATCTAGGAAGATCTGAGGAAATATGGATGAGTGATCTAATTACTGTGCAGGGTGTGGTGCTTTCTGCCATGCCTGTAGGAGAATATGACAAACGGATCGTACTTTTGACAAGGGAGAGAGGGAAGATCTCCGCTTTTGCAAAGGGAGCGCGCCGTCCTAACAGCCCGTTTCTGGCAGCAGTCAATCCTTTTGTGTTTGGAACGTTCACGTTGTATGAAGGGCGTTCCAGCTACAATCTAAATCAGGTATCTGTCACTCACCATTTCGTGGAACTGGCGGGAAAACAGCCGGGGATCTACTACGGATATTATTTTCTGGAACTGGCAGATTACTTTGGTCAGGAGGGAACGGACGAAAAGGAATCGATGAACCTTTTATATGTGACGGTGAAGGCTCTTTTGAACGCTCATCTGGATGACCGTCTAGTGCGCTGCATCTTTGAGCTGCGCATGATGGCTGCACAGGGATTTTGTCCCTCCCTTTTTCGCTGTGTCTGCTGTGAGAGAGAGCCGATAGAAGGAGAGGAGCTGTTTTTTTCGCAGGAAAATCACGGGATCTTGGACAAACACTGTCTGGGTCAGGTGGGGGATGCGAAACGGATCTCAGCACCTGCGCTGTATGCGATGCAGTATATCGTGACAGCCTCTTTGGGGAAGCTTTACACCTTCACAGTGAAGGAAGAAGTGCTCTTTGAACTGGAGCGGCATATACATAGTTATATTGCAGCAAACACGGAAAAGCGGTTCAAAAGTCTGGAAATTCTGGAAATAATGAGTTAAGATACCTTGAAAAAGGCAGAAGATACAGTTATAATAGCTGTAATCAATCTATAAAAAAGAACGAGGAGAACAATGATGGAAAAAACAATGGATAAGATCATAGCTTTGGCGAAATCAAGAGGATTTGTTTACCCGGGCTCTGAAATTTACGGAGGTCTTGCAAATACATGGGATTATGGAAATCTTGGTGTAGAATTAAAAAATAACGTAAAACGTGCATGGTGGCAGAAATTCATTCAGGAATCTCCATACAATGTAGGTGTTGACTGCGCGATCCTGATGAATCCTCAGACATGGGTAGCATCCGGACATCTCGGAAGCTTTTCTGACCCGCTTATGGACTGTAAAGAATGCCACGAGCGTTTCCGTGCAGATAAGATCATCGAAGACTTCAGCCAGGAACACGGCATTGAGCTGGATGGTTCTGTGGATGGATGGTCACAGGAAGAAATGAAGAATTTCATCGAGGAGCACAACGTTCCTTGTCCTACCTGCGGCAAGCATAACTTTACAGATATCCGTCAGTTCAACCTGATGTTCAAGACTTTCCAGGGTGTTACAGAAGATGCGAAAAACACTGTTTATTTAAGACCTGAGACAGCACAGGGTATCTTTGTAAACTTTAAAAACGTACAGAGAACATCCCGTAAAAAGATCCCATTCGGTATCGGACAGATCGGTAAATCTTTCCGTAACGAGATCACACCGGGTAACTTTACTTTCCGTACCCGTGAGTTCGAGCAGATGGAGCTGGAATTCTTCTGTGAGCCGGATACAGACCTTGAATGGTTTGCATACTGGAAACAGTTCTGCTTAGACTGGCTGCATGCACTTGGACTGAAAGACGAAGAAGTACGCTATCGTGACCATGATGCAGAGGAGTTAAGCTTCTACAGCAAGGCAACTACAGACGTAGAATTCTTATTCCCATTTGGCTGGGGCGAACTGTGGGGAATCGCTGACAGAACAGATTATGACCTGACTCAGCATCAGAATGTATCCGGACAGGATATGAGCTATTTTGATGATGAAAAGAAACAGAAATATATCCCGTACGTGATCGAGCCTTCTCTCGGTGCAGACCGTGTGGTTCTTGCATTCTTATGCAGCGCATATGATGAGGAAGTTCTCGATGCAGAGAAGAATGACGTACGTACTGTACTCCATTTCCATCCGGCACTTGCACCGGTGAAGATCGGTGTCCTTCCGCTTTCTAAGAAGCTTGGAGAAGGTGCAGAGAAGATCTATCAGCAGCTGTCTAAGAAATACAACTGTGAATATGATGATCGTGGAAATATCGGTAAACGTTACAGAAGACAGGATGAGATCGGAACTCCATTCTGCGTAACTTATGACTTTGAATCTGAGACAGACGGTGCAGTTACCATCCGTGACCGTGATACTATGGAGCAGGTTCGTGTTAAGATTGATGAGCTGGATGCATATTTTGCAGATAAATTTACATTCTAATTAAGGTTCAAAAAAGAGGTTGTTTTCGGAATTTGCCGGGGACAGTCTCTTTTTTTGCAGGAAAATTCACTTTTATCTTGTCTGATGATGTGAATTTTAGTATAATGAAGTAATAAATTGAAAAGGGGGAACATGAAATGACAGAAAAGAAAAAGAACGGAGGGGCGCTGCTGGGTGCAGCTTTTCTTATGGCTACTTCCGCGATCGGACCTGGATTCCTGACTCAGACTGCCACATTTACTGGTCAGTATCAGGGAAGCTTCGGGTTCGTTATCCTGATCTCTGTGATCCTGGCAGCAGTTGCACAGCTGAACATCTGGCGTGTACTTTGCGTGACAGGACTGCGCGGACAGGAAGTTGCCAACAAACTCCTTCCGGGACTTGGATATCTGGTATCTGTACTGATCGTGTTCGGCGGTCTGGTATTTAATATCGGAAACGTAGGCGGCGGAGCACTTGGATTCAACACTTTGCTTGGAATCCCGACGAAGGCAGGCTACATACTGGCAGGAGGACTTGCGATCGCAGTATTCTTATTTAAAAATGCCAAAAATGCGATGGATACCATCACAAAGATTCTTGGAGCAGTGATGATCCTTGTGATCTTTGTCGTGATCATTGTGGTACAGCCGCCGGTCGGAAATGCGATCAAGAATACATTTGTGCCGGACGCGGGCGTATCCAATCTGATCCCTGCGATCTTAACACTGCTCGGTGGAACTGTAGGCGGATATATCACATTCGCCGGAGCACATCGTCTGATCGATGCGGGCATTACTGGTGAGAAGAACTTAAAAGAGATCAATAAGAGTTCTGTGATGGGTATGATCATTGCAGCGATCGTGCGTATTTTCCTTTTCCTTGCAGTTCTCGGTGTTGTCGTAAAAGGTGCGACCTTAGACGCTTCCAACCCTGCTGCGGATGCATTCAGACAGGGTGCTGGAGAGATCGGATACCGTTTTGCGGGACTGGTACTTTTATGTGCAGCGATCACTTCCATTATCGGAGCAGCTTATACTTCTGTTTCTTTCCTGAAAACTTTTAACAAAAAGATCGAGGAAAATGAAAACAAAGTGATCATCGCATTTATCGTGGTTTCTACCGCTATCATGTTTATTCTGGGAAATCCAGCAGTTCTGCTGGTACTTGCGGGTGCAGTCAACGGATTGATCCTTCCGATCACCCTTGCTATCTGCTTGATCGCATCTCAGAAAAAATCCATTATGGGAGAGAACTACCATCATCCAACGATCCTGTTGATCCTTGGCATCATTGTAGTGGTTCTTACTGCTTATCTGGGAGTAAATACATTTATCTCTCAGCTTGGTAAATTGCTGTAAGAAATGGTAAGCTTTCGAAAAAGGTGTGATCTTCCAGGGTTACACCTTTTTATGTTAGGATCTGTCCGCAGTTTGAAAGAAAATGAGATGGCGGATAAGAGAAAACAGATAAGAGAAAAATAGAGAAGGAGTTTAAATATGCCGGATATCAAGATATTGACAGAAGGAGATTCTTCTATTCTGGTTGAGTTTGGCAAGACGATCGATCCGGAGATCAACCGGAAGATCACTGCCACAGTACAGCTTATGAGAGAACAGCATATCGAGGGTGTGGTTGATGTCATCCCTGCATTCTGTTCTCTGCTGGTCAATTACGATCCCCGCGTGATTTCCTATGATGACTTAAAGACCAGGCTGGAGTGCCTGTTGCGTATGGACATCAAAGCAGGGGAGACGAAAAAAAAGATTTATGAGATCCCTGTGTGCTACGGGGGTGAATATGGACCTGATATTGAAAATATCGCAGAACATGCAGGCTTGTCTGTAGAAGAAGTGATCAAGGTCCATTCTTCCAGAGATTATTTGATTTATATGCTTGGTTTTCTTCCGGGATTTTGCTATCTGGGTGGATTGGACGAAAGGATCCATACACCGAGACTTGCCAATCCGAGGATCAAGATCAGCGCAGGAAGCGTAGGGATCGGTGGCTCTCAGACAGGGATCTACCCTTTAGACTCACCGGGAGGATGGCAGCTTATGGGAATGACACCTGTAAAGACCTATGACCCGGAAAGGGAAGTTCCGATCCTTGTGGAGGCAGGAGATTATATCCGATTTGTCCCGATCGATGAGGAGGAGTACAAACGGATCAAAGAATTAGCAGAACGTGGGGAATACCAGTGCATCGTTCATGAAGGAGAGGTGTAAGATGGGAATTCGTATATTAAAAGGCGGTATGCTGACGACGGTACAGGACTTGGGAAGAAACGGATATCAGAGCCAGGGATTCAGTGTGGCAGGCGTTATGGATCCTCGTTCCTTTAAGATCGCGAATCTTCTTCTGGATAACCCGGAAAATGAGGCAGTTCTTGAGATCACTCTGATCGGTCCTACTCTTGAATTTACATCAGCTACGATCATTGCTATCACGGGAGGCGATTTCCAGCCGACCATCAACGGAGAGCCTGCACCGATGTACACTGCGCTTTATATGAACAAAGGAGATGTCCTGAAATTTGGAAGCGCCAGAACCGGAAGCAGAGCGTATATTGCGTTTTCCAGTTACCTGGATATCCCGGTGGTGATGGGAAGCCGCTGTACAAACTTAAAGAGCAAGCTGGGCGGATTCAAGGGCAGGAAGCTGGAAGCAGGAGACTACATTGGATTTCGTATCAAGAGACGTTATCTGCCATTTTTCTTATCCAGAAAACTGGATATGGATGAGTTTGACCAGACAGAGACAACACTGCGCGTGGTAATGGGACCACAGGATGGGATGTTCAGCAGACAGGGGATCGAGACATTCCTTCACAGTGAATATATCGTGACCAGTGATTTTGACCGTATGGGATGCAGACTTGAGGGGCCGTTCATCGCACCGAAGGAGACCTCGGATATCATTTCAGATGGTATCGCATTTGGAGCGATCCAGGTGCCGTCACATGGAAAACCGATCATCTTGCTCTCTGACAGACAGACGACTGGCGGATATGCGAAGATCGCTACGGTGGCGAGTGTAGATATTCCGAAACTGGTACAAAGAAAGACAGATCATAAGATCCATTTCCAGCCGATCACGGTTCAGGAAGCGCAGAGGCTCTATCTGGACGAGATGAAGGAGCTGGATGGACTTAGAAAGATCATCCATCAGCCGTGTAAGGAAGTTTTGGACTGCCGTTTGGTGGCAAAGAGACTTCGTAAGTTGTTTGAGGAAGCATAGAAGTATAAGGAAATAGAAAAGATATTTGCCAAGATCGACCAAGGCAGATCGTTACAATGAAAGGAGAATCTGAATGGATTTAGAAAAAATTGCAGGATTAGTAAAAATTATCGAGGAATCTTCTCTGAATGAGTTCACTTATAAAGATAAAGATGTAAAGATCACCATGAGTAAGCTGGATCATCCGCCAGTAGTGACAGCAGGAGTTCCGGTGGCAGCGCCGTCAGCAGTTACTACAGCAGTGGCAGAGGCAGCTTCACAGGAGGACGATGACAGCCTGTTTATCACATCTCCGATCGTGGGAACCTTCTACTCTGCAGCAGCGCCGGATCTTCCAGCGTTTGTAAAGGTAGGAGATCAGGTGAAAGCTGGTCAGACTGTGTGTATCTTAGAGGCAATGAAGCTGATGAATGAGATCCAGAGTGACTACGATTGTGAGATCGAAGCGATCCTGGTAAGCAATGAGCAGAAAGTTGAATATGGACAGCCATTGTTCCGCGTAAAGAAGCTCTAAGATATAAGGGAGGCATGAAGATTGTTTAATAAAATTCTGATCGCCAATCGAGGCGAAATTGCAGTGCGTATCATCCGTGCATGCAGAAATATGGGGATCCGCAGTGTGGCAGTTTATTCCAAGGAAGATGCCAAAAGCCTTCATGTACAGCTTGCAGACCAGAGGATCTGCATCGGTGAGGGACCTGCGAGAAATAATTACCTGAATATGGACAGGATCATCACAGCAGCCCGAAATATGGGAGCAGATGCGATCCATCCTGGATTTGGTTTTCTTTCTGAGAACAGTGAATTTGTTCGCAAATGCCAGGAAAATGGTATCACCTTTATCGGACCGGATGCGGATGTCATTGACAAGATGGGAAATAAATCCCATGCGAGAAAGACAATGATGGATGCAGGTGTGCCAGTTGTTCCGGGAACGAAAGAGCCAGTATATGATGCGGAAAAAGGTAAAAGCCTAGCAAATGAGATCGGATATCC
>CAZSTD010000045.1:0-16085 GCA_964609645.1 uncultured Blautia sp. | reverse complement strand
GGATTTGCCTATGTGGGGGCAATGCAGGACAGTTTTCCTCATGCATTGGAGCTTTCAAAAAAAGGCTACAATGCCTTTGCCTTGATCTATCGTCCCGGAGCCCAGACTGCCTGCGAAGATTTGGCGCGGGCGATCAGCTTTATTTTCGAACACGCAGAGGAACTGGAAGTGGATACGGATTGCTATTCTTTATGGGGAGGTTCTGCTGGGGCAAGAATGGCAGCATGGCTTGGAAGCTATGGTACGGTGGCTTTTGGCGGCGATGATCTGCCGTATCCGGGTGCAGTGATCATGCAATACACAGGCCATGCAGATTACTCGCCTTATGATCCAGCGACATTTGCCTGTGTGGGTGAAAATGATGGGATTGCTTACTGGCATACGATGCAGCAACGTTTGGAAATTTTGAGCAGTTATGGGATCGATACGGAATTTCATTCTTACCCTGGTCTAAGACATGGATTTGGTTTAGGAACTGGAACAGTGGCAGAAGGATGGCTAGATCAGGCTGTAAACTTTTGGGAAAGGCAAATGGAAGAATAAGGAGTGAATATGACCTAGAAGGTCAGTAACGATCGCCTTACATGTTTGGCAAGAAAGATTATGATATGGTGCTGCGCTGCATATAAAATAGCAATTATGCTATTGACTATATAAAAAATTTGGATATATAATAAAAGAACTAAAATAGATAATCGAGAATAAATAATCTGAAAACAAGGAGAATAAATATGCCGCCAAAACCAAAGTTTAAAAAAGAAGAAATCGTAGCAGCCGCTATGGAGGTGGTTTCAGAAAAAGGGATCGAGTCTCTGACAGCACAGGAACTCAGAAATGTATTAAAGTGTTCGGCGAGTCCAATTTTTACTGTATTTAATACCATGAAGGAAATTCAGGATGAGGTTCGGATCGCAGCCATGGAGCGATTTGAACGATATGAAGTAGCAGCCGTATCAGATATGCCTATTTTTAAACAGATTGGAATGAAAATGGTTATGTTCGGTGTTCAGGAGCCGAAATTGTATCAGTTGCTTTTTATGCAGGAACATGAGAAAGCAGTTACTTTTGATGATGTGTTCGGAGAATTGGGAGATACTGCAAAACTTTGTATTGATGCAATCGAAAAGGATTATAAACTGACAGAGGCACAGGCAAAACTATTATTTGAAAATGTCTGGATCTATACCTTTGGGATTGGTACTTTGTGTGCTACGAAAGCTTGTCATTTTTCGGAAGAGGAGTTGAGTCAGATGCTGACGACAGAGTTTCAGGCAATGATGATGCTGATCAAATCAGGCGGAAATGTTAGCGCTTTATGAGACTGCTTTTTCTAGGCTGTATGTGCATTTATTGAAAGATATAGATACAGCAAAGAATGTAGGAAAGAGACACGGTAAGCCTATTGTGCATAAAATTTTGGCTGAGAAAATATATATGTCAGGGTATGAATTTTTTCTTTCTCAAAATGGCATATGGCTTACGAAACATGTTCTGGTAGAATTTTTAGAAAAAATATCTCAATCATGATGAGGAATATAGATTTTTGAACGGTTAAAGAGCAGCAAAATCGGCGGCATGGGATAAACCTTGCTGCCGATTTTGCTATACCACCTTACCAGTTTTTCTTATCTTTGGTACAATCGTGCTGCTGTTTACGTTCTTCGACCATCTTTACAAACCATTCGACCATATTAGGATCGGTGTGAGAGAAGAAGCTGCTTTGCTTTTTGTCGATTGTGGCGATAAGCGCCATATCATCTTCGCTCAAACAAAAATCAAATACATGGAAGTTTTCTTCCATACGCTCGATATGAGTAGATTTTGGAATGACAACAATCCCACGCTGCAAATGCCAGCGAAGAATGACCTGGGCAACGGATTTTCCGTATTTTTCAGCAATGCTTTTCAGTTCTGGAGTGTGAAACATATCGCCCCGTCCTTCACCGAATGGTGCCCACGCTTCCATCTGTATGCCATATTTGTCATGCCACACTTTTGCTTCTGCTTGCTGATTATGAGGATGGATCTCCACCTGATTGATCATAGGCTTGATCCTGTTAAAAGATGCAAAATCCAACATACGATCCACATAAAAATTAGAAATACCGATAGCACGGATCTTTCCTTCATCATATAGATCTTCCAATGCTCGATACGCACCGTAGGCATCCGCAAAAGGCTGATGGAGCAGACAAAGATCAAGGTAGTCAACCTGCAGTTTTCGCATGGATTCTAATACGGATGCTTTTGCTTGTTCATATCCGTAATGTTCGATCCAGACTTTGGTGGTCAGGAAAATTTCTTCTCTGGAAATACTACTTTTGGCAATGGCCTTTCCAACTTCTTCTTCGTTAAAATAACTCTGAGCGGTGTCGATAAGCCGATAGCCGACTTTGAGAGCATCGCTGACACAGCGTTCACATTCGTCTTTTGTGATCTGATAGACGCCGTAGCCGAGCTGCGGCATTTTTACACCATTATTTAAAGTTACATATTCCATGTGTTATTCCTCCTTACAGGGTTTGCTAAACAGTTTGCTTTTATAAAGTTTCTTTTTGCCATTGCAATCTTTTTGTACATCAGCTATAGTAATGATACTACCTAAATCTGACTTGAGGTCAATGGGTTTTTAAAAAATAAATATAAATATTTTTTTGGGGGGTGTTTTATGTATACGATTGGACAGGTATCGAAAATGTTTGGGCTTCCGATCTCAACTTTGCGCTATTACGATAATCAGGGATTTTTTCCAGGTATGCAAAGATGTTCCGGTATCCGTAAATTCAGTGAAAGAGAGATTGAAGCATTGCGCTTGATCGAGTGCCTGAAAAAATCAGGGATGGAACTCAAGGATATTAAACAGTTTATAGACTGGTGTGCGGAGGGTCCAGCGACTTATCAGAAGCGAAAAGAACTGTTTGAGAAACAAAAGAAAATGGTAGAAGCGGAGATTGAGCATATGACTAAGGTGCTGGATATGCTTAAATTCAAGTGCTGGTATTATGAGCAGCTCTTGGAGGACGGTAACGAAGACAGGGTGCGCGGTATGATGCCGGACAAATTTCCGGAGGATATTCAGAGAATGTACGATCACGCGCATGAAGAATAAAGAAAAAATTTCGAAGAAAGGTAAGAGTTTATGAAGAAAGTAAATTTTGGACAGACTGGGATCAAAGTACCAGCGATCGTTGTAGGGTGTATGAGACTTAACAGCCTTGATGTAACCGCTGCAGCGAAACATATTGAAAATGCAATGGCACATGAGGTAAACTTTTTTGACCATGCGGATATTTACGGAAATGGAGAATGTGAAGAACTTTTTGGAAAAGCATTTGCAGAGACTGGCATAAAAAGGGAAGATATTTTTGTACAGTCGAAGTGTGGGATCGTTCCAGGGGTAATGTTTGATCTTTCCAAGGAACATATCATAGCATCAGTAGATAGTTCTTTAAAACGGCTTCAGGTGGAATATTTGGATGCTCTGCTGCTGCATAGACCAGATGCATTGGTGGAACCAGAAGAAGTTGCGGAAGCATTTGACGAACTTGAAAAATGTGGTAAAGTTCGATATTTTGGTGTATCAAATATGAAGCCAATGCAGATCGAGTTGTTAAAGAAATGGGTAAAACAGCCCTTGGCAGCAAACCAGCTTCAAGTGAGTGCAGCACATTCGTCGATGATCAGCAATGGATTAGAAGTGAATATGCTGACAAATGGTGCCATAGATCGTGATGGAAGTGTTTTGGATTACTGTAGATTAAAGGATATGACGATCCAGGCATGGTCACCTTTCCAGTACGGTATGATCCAAGGGGTATTTTTACAGAATAATGATTTTTCAGTTTTAAATACAAAATTAGCTGAGATTGGTGAAAAGTACGATGTATCGGCGACTACAATGGCAATTGCATGGTTGCTGCGTCATCCGGCAAATATGCAGGTTTTGGCAGGGACTATGAATGAAGATAGATTTGATGAGGTATGTAAAGCCTGTGATATTCAATTGACTAGAGAAGATTGGTATCAGATTTTTATGGCGGCGGGAAATATATTGCCGTAATCTTGCTGAATAATTGTGCGGTGTATTTTTATCTGGAAAATTTAATAAAAAGTGATCATGAGCAGAGCTTACATTTCCAACAGGAAAGTGTAGGCTCTGCATTTTGTTTTTATATGTTGTTTTTTATGCTGTGCTGAAATTTATGTTCGAAGGAGGTCATGATAAGCCATAATCTCCTGTAAAATCCAAAAAAGATCCAGAAACAGGCAAAACACAAACAAAACGTTAACATTTGTATGTTAGGATGTGAAAGTCAAAAGATAGTTTGCCCTTAAAAATAGTATTTCTGGAGGAAAAACATGTTTCAGATATTAATAGTAGAAGATGATAAGGAGCTAAATCGGACGGTTTGCCTGTTCTTAAATGATCATGGATATGAGACGGTAGGCTGTCTGAACGCAGAGCAAGCATACGATGCGCTGTACTCTGGCAGTTTTGATTTGATCATTTCCGATATTATGATGCCGGGAACAGATGGATTTGAGTTTGTCCAGAGTGTCCGTGATATCAATGAGGATATCCCGATCCTATTTATGACGGCGCGAGATGATATCACCTCTAAGCAGCGCGGATTTCGGATCGGCATAGACGATTATATGGTCAAACCTATAGACTTGGATGAGTTGTTTTTGAGGATCGGAGCGCTTTTGCGCCGGGCGAAGATCGCATCTGCGCGTAAGCTACAGATCGGCAGTTTTGTCATGGATGTGGATGAGCACACGGCATATCTGGAGGGTGAGGAGATCAATCTTACAAATCGGGAATTTTTGATCCTTTATAAACTGCTCAGTTATCCAAAGAAGACGTTTACCCGCACACAGCTTATGGATGAGTTTTGGGATAGGGATACAGACACAGCTCCGAGAGCCGTGGATGTATATGTGACAAAGCTCCGGGCTAAGCTGACATCCTGCAAAGACTTTGAGATCAAGACGGTCCATGGTCTGGGATATAAGGCGGTGATACGATGAAAAAAGGAAATCTATGGCATAATGCTCTGAAAGTACTCTATCATTATCTGTTGTTTTTCTTGATGGTGGCTTTTTTGGTAAGCTGTACAATGTCGCTGTTTGTCGGCACGCTGTCGAAAGATTTGGGGCTAGTTCTATCGGAGGATAATCTGGATCGAGCGGCTAAGCTGACATTTCTGAATGTTATATTACTGAGCGTTCTGTTTATGGGAATTGATGTGATACGCCGGAAGACGACCACACAAAAAGCTGCGAAGCATATCGCCGCGGCGGCAAGAGAGCTGGTGCAGGGAAATTTTGACACGCGTATTGCGCCGATGGGAAAGCTGGTCACAGATGACAATTACAATGAGATCATCGAGTGTTTTAATAAGCTGGCACAGGAACTGGGCGGTCTGGAAACCTTACGGACAGATTTTATCAGCAATGTATCGCATGAAATGAAAACACCGCTTGCGGTCATACAAAATTATGGAACTCTTTTGCAAATGCCGGATCTGACGCAGGAAAAGCGGATGGAATATGCAAAAGGTGTGACAGAGGGTGCTCGCCGTATGGCAGATATGATAACAAATATCCTGAAACTGAACAGATTGGAAAATCAGCAGATTTATCCCCAGACTGTTCAGATCGATCTGGGCGAACAGCTCTGTGAATGCTTGCTGCAATATGAAAATGTATGGGAGAGAGCAAAGATCGCGATTGAAACAGATCTTGAAGAAAATGTTGCTGTGCAGGCGGACAAGGAATTGCTAAGCCTTGTGTGGAATAATCTTTTTTCCAATGCGTTTAAATTTACATCTCCAGGCGGAAGTGTCTTTGTCAGTCTGAGAGAAGAAGAAGGATATGCAGTGGTCAAGATCAAAGATACCGGATGCGGTATGAGTGCGGAGATCGGAAGTCATATTTTCGAGAAATTTTATCAGGGAGATACTTCCCACGCAGTACAGGGAAACGGCTTGGGGCTTGCGCTGGTGAAACGGGTCGTGGATATCCTGCATGGGGAAATTTCTGTGGAAAGCAGTGTCAATGTGGGAACGACTTTTACCGTCAAGATAAAAAAGAGTTAACAGAAGAAAACTATAATGAAAAACGAAATAGGAAAAATCTAACGTATAAAGAAATGATATATAAGGAGAGAAAAAATGGAAAACAAAGAAACTTTTAAAATGACTTATTCTGCGCAGCAGCAGGAGGAAGTGGAACAGATCCGCAAAAAATATATGCCTCAGGAAACAAACAAAATGGAACAGCTTCGCGCTTTGGACGCCAGTGCAGATAAGAAGGCTGCTAGGATGTCTATTATTGTGGGTGTGATCGGTACTTTGTTCCTGGGAGCAGGAATGAGTCTTTGCATGTCAGATTTTGGAAAGATCTTTGGTACTTATGGATTTATCCTTGGTATTGTGATCGGCGTGATCGGGATCGCTGTCATTGCCCTAGCGTATCCGGTTTACAACCGTACACTTAAAAAAGAACGTAAGAAGATCGCACCGGAGATCCTTCGTTTGACGGAAGAATTAAAGAAATAAGTTTGTATTCATATATCTGAAGTTTCTTGTTGACGCTGGCTAAATCTGATATATAATAGAGTGAGGAATCTAATACGAATATTCGAGAATAAGAAATCGAGATAAAAGAAGGAGCTAGCTATGCAATATTGTAAACTTCAGGTAGGATGCCTGATCATAGTGCTTTATATTACTTATATTTATATTCGAGAGAAAATGTTGAATAAGGAATATAAACGGGAACATCTATTTGAAATACTGCTGATCGCATGTATCAGCAGTATCATTTTTGACGGGATAACCGCTTACACCGTGAACCATCTGGCAGAGATACCTATAGGAGTGAATCGCTTGCTGCATTTGGGATTCCTTTTGAGCTTAGATACGATCGTATTTTTGACATTTTGGTATCTTTTGGATATGACGAGAGGGATCCCTGAGCGAAAAAGTACTAGAAATCTGATCAGGCTACCATTTATCATAAATGTGCTGGTCGTGATCTGCTTTATCCCAAAACTTCGTTTCTGCGAAGGAAAAGTGACAAATTATTCAATGGGAGTGTCTGCATATACTTGTTTTATCATGGTTGCAGTTTATGTGGTGTCTGCAAGTGGAATGCTTTTATATGGATTTCGAAATGTTGGACGAAGGGCACAGATGACAATCTTTACTTCTCTGGCAGCTGTTATTGGGATCACAGGGTATCAGATGATATTTCCGGAGTCTTTGATCAGCTGCCTTGTCCCTACGTTAGTGATACTGGGGACTTATTTAAACAGAGAAAATCCTATTTTTACAAAACTGAAAGAACACCATGATGAGATGGTCATGGGATTTGCGGCTCTTGTGGAGAATCGAGATAACAGTACGGGACAGCATATTTACCGAACAACGGAATATGTGAAGATCCTTGCAGATGATCTGCGTAAAAAAGGATTGTATAAAGAAACTCTGACAAAGGATTACATAGAAAGGCTGGTAACAGCAGCGCCGCTTCATGATATCGGCAAGATTGCGATACCAGATGCGATCTTGCAAAAACCTGGAAGACTGACTGCGGAAGAATTTGAGATCATGAAGACGCATGCAGAGCGTGGGGCACAGATCATACGGGAAACATTTGGAAAAGAAGATGAGATCGCTTATGAGGTGGCGATGTACCATCATGAAAAATGGAATGGAAAAGGATATCCAAAAGGAATCTCACAAAGAGAGATTCCCTTATGTGCCAGGATCATGGCGATCGCAGATGTATTTGATGCGGTTTCCTCTAAGAGGTGTTATAAGGAAGCATTTCCTCTCTCAGAATGTTTTGAGATCATAAAGAGAGGAAGCGGAGAGGATTTTGATCCGATCATAGTGGAGAGCTTTTTGGAGTGTACAGCACAGATCCAGCTAGTATATGAGGGATTGCACGGACTGAATACCCGAAAAAATAAAACTAATATAAAAAAATAAAACCTGTAAAGTGCCTGAACTTTACAGGTTTTATTTTTATGTATTTGTGTTACAGAACCATTACCAATGTTCCTGCACCGATCAAAATACAGCCGAGCAAAGATTTAGTTGTAAATTTTTCATGCAGAAAGAGAAAAGCAAGCAGCAAAGTGATGACAACGCTTAGTTTGTCGATGGGAACTACTTTGGATGCATCTCCAATCTGCAGTGCTCTGTAGTAACAGAGCCAGGAAGCACCAGTAGCCAAACCTGATAAGATCAAAAAGATCCAGCTTTTTTTACTGATCTCCCAGATACCGTTTTGGGTGTGAGTAAGAAATACCATTCCCCATGCCATGACAACGACAACAACTGTTCTGATGGCTGTCGCAAGATTGGAGTTTACTCCGTCGATACCGATCTTAGCCAGTATTGAGGTGAGCGCAGCAAAGATTGCGGACAGTAATGCGAATACAAACCACATTTTGATCGCCTCCTAAAAGTGTGTAATGTTTATCTGAATTTATTTTAGCACTTGGTTTTGGGTTTGTATAGCATGTATAGCGCATTAGAAAAATATCAGATCTATGATTTGCCGGAAAAAATACTTTGGTGAGAAATCGTGTCATCAATCTGACATTTTTATAATGAATCTGATTTTTATTTTAAAAGATTTTCGATAAGATAAGATAAAATTGTTGTAGACGACTGCGTATTGAATATTGCTATAGGAGGGGATCTTATGAACACGATACGATTCAAAGATACAAGTGGAACTTTTTCAATCAAAAACCCGGGAAATTACAGTGGGCTTTATTTCCCGATCGCAAGCGAAAAAGGATTGAAGTGTTCGGTGACACCTAATCTGGGAGGCGACAGTAAATTAGACCAGGAATCTTTTTTGCTGGAGCCGGTGAGTGTTGAAAACTTACATAACAATCGCTCCACGAGAAACTTTTGGTGTCATATAGAAAAGGAAGGGTGCTGGTCTGCTGCGGGGGCATCTGCAGAGGAAGAAAATAATAGATATACTAAAGACCAGGAGGACACTGAGCTTACCGCAGGACTTATGTGGCACACAGTAAGACGAACTTCTGTAAAATATCAGTTAAGATCAGAGATCACATCGTTTGTTCCTGTTGGAGAAAATGCTGAGATCATGTATGTAAAAATACAAAATACAGGTTCAGAAGATAAGACGATCACTCCGATAGCTGCAATACCGATCTATGGAAGAAGTGCAGATAATATCAGAGATCATCGAAATGTAACTTCTATGCTCCACAGAATACAGACCATGGAATATGGTGTATGTGTAAAACCTACCATGTCTTTTGATGAAAAGGGACATAGAGAAAATCATAAGATTTATTTTGCAGCAGGAGCGGAAGGTGATGGAAATGCACCAGCTGCTTTTTATCATACGGTGGAAGGCTTCATCGGAGAAGGCGGAACCTTTACTCATCCGGAAGCTGTTTATATGAATCATCCGGGCGTGCTGAAAGGCACGAAGACGGATGGAAAGGAAGCTATGGGCGGAATCCGCTTTGAGACGATCGATCTAAAAGCTGGAGAGTCCAGAGAATATGTGATCTTTTTAGGAGTAAGCGAAGATGAGAACTGTACAGAGCAGATCATTTCGCAATACGGATCTTCTGAGAAAGTCAAAAAAGCATTGGAAGATACAAAAGAATATTGGCAGAAAAAAGTAAATGTCTTTTATCACACAGGAGATAAAGAATTTGATAATTTTATGCGCTGGACAAGTTTTCAGCCAATCTTACGAAGGATCTACGGCTGCTCCTTCCTTCCGCATCATGATTATGGCAGAGGCGGAAGAGGATGGCGAGATTTATGGCAGGACTGCCTGTCACTTTTGCTGATGGATCCGAGTGACGTGCGCAGTATGATCCTGGAAAACTATGGCGGAGTCCGGGTGGATGGAACAAATGCCACGATCATTGGTCATAAGCCGGGAGACTTCATTGCAGACAGGAATGGCATCAGCCGTGTCTGGATGGATCATGCGGTATGGCCGTTTATCACGACAAAACTTTATATAGATCAGACTGGTGATGTTGAGATCTTGCAGGAAAGATCCGCATACTTTAAAGATAGTCAGTCTATGCGTGGGTGTGATACGGACGATGAGTGGAAAGATGGATACGGAACTTGTCAGAAGGCAGAGGATGGTTCTGTGTACAAAGGAACGATCCTGGAGCATTTGGTGATCGAACATCTTTGTGCTTTCTTTGAAGTGGGAGATCATAACATTATGCTTCTGCGAGGTGCTGACTGGAACGATGCGCTTGATATGGCAGCAGATCATGGGGAAAGTGTAGCGTTTACAAGTGCATATGCGGGAAATCTAAGAGATCTTGCCAAGGCGATCGCACTGCTCAGAGACAGAACATCCTGCAAAGAGATCCCATTGATGAAAGAACTTGGCATCCTTTTAAAAGGTGACAGGACAGTATACGCGGACATTCAGGGAAAGAAAAAAATCTTAGAAACCTATTTGGATGCATGCAGACACTCGATCAGCGGAGAAGTTATGTATATTTCGGTGGATGAACTGATCGAAAATCTGAATGAGAAGGCAGACTGGCTCATGTCACATATCCGAGAACAGGAATGGATCAGCGGGGAAGACAAAGAGGGATGGTTCAACAGCTATTATGATAACCATAAGCAGGCTGTGGAAGGATTTTTTGAAGATGGTGTCAGAATGATGCTCACAGGTCAGGTCTTTGCGATCATGAGCGGTACAGCGACCGAAGAACAGATCGAGAGTATCTGCAAGAGTGCAGATCATTATCTGTATTCACCTAAAGTTGGAGGCTATCGTTTAAATACAGATTTCCATGAACTGAAATTTGATATGGGAAGAATGTTTGGATTTGCATATGGAGAGAAGGAAAACGGAGCAGTTTTTTCACATATGACAGTTATGTATGCAAATGCACTTTATAAAAGAGGCTTTGTCAAGGAAGGCCATCGCGCACTGCAGACATTGGCAGACACAGCGCTTAACTTTGAGACGAGCAAGATTTATCCTGGAATACCAGAATATTTTAACAGCCAGGGCCGAGGAATGTATCATTATCTGACAGGTGCAGCGAGCTGGTATATGCTGACTATGATCACGGAAGTATTTGGAGTAAAAGGCGGAGCTGGTGATCTGACGATCCTGCCAAAACTGATGAAAGACCAGTTTGACAATGAGGGAATGGCTTCCTTAGGCTTGACTTTTAGAGGAAAAGAATTGAAGATCACGTATCTCAATGAAGATAAATTGGAATATGGAGACTACAAGATCAGTCAGGCGGAATGTGACGGAGTTCCTATGGAAATAAAAGAAGGTAGAGTCATTATGAGTAGATCTGCAGTGGATGCGCTGAGCGATAAGATCCATAAGATCCGCGTAGTCCTTGCAGCAAAAGCGGAATAATGATCAGATGATAGAATGATAAAAGGGAGAAAAGAAAAATGCAGTATGGTTATTTTGATGACACAAAAAGAGAATATGTAATCACAAAACCGGATACACCAGCGCCATGGGCAAACTATCTGGGATCTCCAGAATACGGCGCTGTGATCTCTAACAATGCCGGTGGATATAGCTTTGCCAAATCTGGAGCAAATGGACGTATTTTAAGATATGTGTTCAACGGCTTTGATCAGCCAGGTCGTTACATTTATATTCGTGATGATGAAAAGAAGGATTACTGGTCTGCTTCATGGCAGCCGGTGGGAAAAGACCTGCAGACATATAAAAGTGAGTGTCGTCATGGAACTGGTTATACAAAAATGTTGGCAGAGTATGACAAGATCTGTTCAGAGACACTGTATTATGTACCGATGGGAAAAGAGTATGAGGTTTGGGCGATCAAGCTGACAAATCAGTCTGACGCAGTAAGAAATTTAAGTGTTACAGGTTATGCAGAATTTACAAACAACAATAACTATGAGCAGGATCAGGTAAATCTGCAGTATTCACAGTTTATCACCAGAACATCATTTGAGGATAACAGGATCCGCCATCTGATCCATGGAAATTTGGATGCGGTCGAGGATGGCAAGGATGTCGATGACAAAGTAGTCATTGAAAGATTCTTTGGATTGGCAGGCAATGCGGTTTCATCTTATTGCGGAGATAAAGAGAGCTTTCTTGGAAGATATCATGGCTATGGAAATCCAGCCGGTGTAGAGAATGGTGACCTTGGAAATGAACTCAGCTACAATGAAAATGGATGCGGCGCACTGATGACAAAGATTTCTCTGGCACCAGGGGAGAGCAAAACTTTGGCATTTGTCCTTGGAATGAAATATAACGCAGAGGCAAAGGTAATCCTAGAAAGCTATGAAGATACGGAGAAAAAATGCAGCGCAGAGCTGGAGGAACTCAGAACCTACTGGCATGAAAAATTATCCCATCTGCAGGTAAAAACTCCAAGTCCAGAATTTGATACCATGCTCAATACATGGAATGCATACAATTGCTTTATGACATTTATCTGGTCAAGAGCAGCTTCCTTTACTTACTGCGGTCTGCGAAACGGTTATGGATATCGTGACACAGTACAGGATATTCAGGGAGTCATCCACCTTGCTCCAGAAATGGCACTGGACAAGATCCGCTTTATGCTGTCCGCGCAGGTGGACAATGGAGGCGGTCTTCCGCTTGTAAAATTTACACACAATGCAGGTCATGAGGATACACCGGATGATGCGTCCTATGTAAAAGAAACCGGACATCCTGCTTATCGTGCAGATGATGCACTGTGGCTGTTTCCGACCGTATATAAATATATTTGTGAAACCGGTGATCTCGCTTTTATCGACGAAGTGATCCCATTTGCAAATAAAGGGGAAGGAACGGTATACGAGCATCTTAAGAGAGCGATCGACTTTTCTGCAAATCATCTTGGAAGACATGGAATGCCGGCAGGATTGTATGCAGACTGGAATGATTGTCTGAGACTGGGAAAAGAAGGAGAATCTACTTTTGTGGCATTCCAGTTTTATCTTGCGATGACGATCTTGAAGAAAATAGCACAGTACAAAAATGACGAAGAATATATCTGCTATCTGGAAGAACAGCAAAAGAAATTGGGGGATATATTAAGTGACCTGTGCTGGAATGAAGACAGATTTATACGTGGATTTACTGAGAATGGAGAAGTGATCGGACATAAAGATGCCCCGGAAGCAGATTTATGGTTAAATCCTCAGAGTTGGTCTGTTATCAGTGGATTTGCTTCGGAGCAGCAGGCAGATAAGGTGTTAGATCTTGTCTACGAAAGACTGAATACAGAGTATGGAGCGATCCTTATGGACCCGCCTTACCATGCACATGCCTTTGATGGAGCACTGGCTGTGATCTACAATGCTGGAACAAAAGAAAATGCAGGAATTTTCTCACAGTCTCAGGGTTGGATCATTTTGGCGGAAGCATTGAGAGGTCATGGAGACAGAGCTTTTACCTATTTCATGGAAAATGCTCCGGCAGCACAGAATGACCGGGCAGAGATCCGAAAACTGGAACCGTATTGCTATGGACAGTTCACAGAAGGAAAAGCGAGCCAGCATTTCGGACGTTCACATGTACATTGGCTTACAGGAACAGCTTCTACGATCATGGTAGGATGTGTGGAAGGAATATTGGGAATGCGTCCGGACTTTTATGGATTGAGAATAGCTCCTTCCATCCCAAAAGAATGGGAAAAATTTGAGATTGAGAAAGATTTCAGAGGAAAACACTTACACATAGAAGTTTTCAATCCAGAACATGTCGAATCTGGATGCAAAAAGATGATCGTAAATGGAAAAGAGATAGAGGGAGATTATATCCCGCTGGAATGCTTGGATGAGAATACGAACATTCAGGTTATGATGTCATAATTTTCATATAAACAGACACCACCATTAAGAATCGGTGGTGTCTGTTTTCGCTGGAGATGAGACGGTCCATCCTGTGCAATAGTAAAGATCACGGTATTTTTTTGGTGTCATTCCGATGAGATTCTTAAATGTTTGTATGAAATGACTTTGAGAAGAAAAAGATAGATAATTGGCGATCTCAATTAAACTGTAATCACAGAATTTAAGAAGATTCTGAGCCTTCTCTATTTTCTTTTCACGGATATAGTCACTGACGGAAATACCGACTTCTTTTTTGAAGACA
This sequence comes from uncultured Blautia sp., assembly GCA_964609645.1. Classification (GTDB taxonomy): domain Bacteria; phylum Bacillota; class Clostridia; order Lachnospirales; family Lachnospiraceae; genus Blautia_A. The sequence goes on along the minus strand of CAZSTD010000045.1, from coordinate 1,919 downwards.
CGTGAAAGATAGCTGGCAGATAATCCGGTATGTTCAGCAAGATCTTCGATAGTGATGCGTTCTTTGATATGTGAATAGATATATTCAATACAGGCAGTGACTGGTTTGGAGGTTCCTGCATTTTTTTTCATAAGACGCATTTTTCCTGTAAAATCCAGGACCATCTTGTCGTGCAAAGCTACAATGTCTTTAACATTCTGAAGAAAATCCAGTTTTAAAATGTAAAAATCGCTGAGACGAAATGCCTGCTCCATTTCCATACCGCTTTCTACACAGAGTCTTGTGATCAAAGCAGTGGTGATAACAAAATGATATTTTAAATTGAGTACTGGATTTCGGGAAAGGATCCCTACGCCGTCGGGTTCGCTAAAACGATTTTGTTCACAATTTTGGCGCACAGCGTCAATATCGCCGGAGCAGACTGCCTGATAAAAGGAAATCTCTTCATTTTGAGGACGGTGCGTGCGTTCTTCTTCACTGTCCTTTGTTTCTTGTCGGTACCATTCCTGCAGTAATCCCATGAATTTATTGCTCCTTTCTGGTTTGGGCCTGTAATAAAATTTTGTTTATCATATCATGAATTTGATATTTTTACAATCAATTTAATATATTGACTTGTCGAAAAACGATATACTACAACCATCAAAGAGAGAAAGAATCCAAAACCGTAAACAGGAGGAAAAAGTTATGAAACGAAAATTAATTTCTGGGTTATTAGCTGTATCAATGCTCACAGGAACAATGGCAGGGATGACGGGAACTGTATTTGCAGCAGAAGAAGGAAAGGTCATTAACATTTATTCTTGGAACGATGAGTTTCGTCAGAGAGTAGAAGCTGTTTATCCTGAAGTAGAAAAAACTTCCGATGATGGAACCGTGACAACACTGAAAGACGGAACTGAGATCCACTGGATCGTAAATCCAAACCAGGACGGTGTGTATCAGCAGAAACTGGATGAAGCTTTGATCAACCAGGCTGATGCTTCTGCAGACGATAAGGTCGATATTTTCTTATCAGAAACAGACTATGTAAATAAATATACAGATGCAGATATTGATGTAGCACTTCCACTTACAGATCTTGGCATCGATCCAGAAACAGATCTGGCTGATCAGTATATTTTCACAAAAACAACTGCTTCTGATCAGAATGGTGTACAGAGAGGTTCTACATGGCAGTGCTGTCCTGGAGTTTTAGTATATCGTCGTGATATCGCACAGGATGTATTTGGAACAGACGATCCGGAAGCTGTCAGCGAAAAAGTGAAAGACTGGGATACTTTAAAAACAACAGCTGATGAGCTGAAAGCAAAAGGCTATTATACATTTGCATCTTATTCAGATACCTTCCGTCTCTATGGAAACAGCATTGAATCCTCTTGGGTAGAGCCAGGCGGAACAGTTGTAAATGTGGATCAGAAGATTGTGGACTGGGTATGTGATTCAAAAGAATGGTTGGACGCAGGTTACTTTGACAGCACAGTGAAAGGCCAGTGGACATCTGACTGGAACCAGTCAATGGGATCTAATTCCAAAGTTTTCGCATTCCTTCTTCCAGCATGGGGAATTGACTTTGTGTTAAAACCGAACTGGGATGGTGAAGAAGGAGCATGGGGAGTTACTAATCCGCCACAGGAATACAACTGGGGTGGTTCCTATGTACATGCATGCACAGGCACGGACAATCCGGAACATGTAAAAGATATCATTCTTGCAGTAACAGCAGATAAAGACAACCTTTTAAAGATCTCTCAGGATTATTCAGACTTTACAAACACAAATAGCGGTATGCAGGAAGCAGCAGTAAATGATGAGAAGTTTTCCTCTGCATTCCTTGGCGGACAGAACCCATTCGTATACTTTGCACCTGTTGCAGAAAATATTGAGATCGCACCGCTTTCCGCTTATGACCAGGGCTG
>CAZSTD010000044.1:0-16085 GCA_964609645.1 uncultured Blautia sp. | reverse complement strand
CCGAGCAGAAAACGAAGCAGGTCACAAGACCTGTGTTTCTTGCCAGGCGGCGTCCTCCGAGTTGCAAAAAAGCATAGATATAAACCCAAAATAAGAAACAAAAAATAACTGCTCACTTCCATTATCCAAAAAGCAAGCAGTTACCCATATTAAATAAAACCATATTAAAACTACTGTTTTTACCCATTACATAAACTGTGCAAATACTGAAGCCGCCACAACTGTAAGAAGCCCCGCTACCGCGATCGCAAGACTGCTCATCGCACCTTCCACTTCTCCAAGCTCCATCGCCTTCGCAGTACCGATCGCATGAGCCGAAGTGCCGATCGCCAGTCCCTTCGCGATAGGCTCCTCAATACGAGCCACCTTGAGCACAGTCTCTGCGATCATATTTCCAAGCACTCCCGTGATCACGATAGCTGCAACTGTGATCGTCACGATACCGCCCAGCTCCTCGGAGACACCCATCCCGATCGCTGTCGTGATCGACTTCGGAAGCAGCGTCACATACTGCTCATGGCTAAGACGAAACAGTTTCGACAGCAAAAAGATACTCACCATACTCGCAAGCACTCCCGAAACAATCCCAATGACCACCGCCTTGCGATTCTTCTTCAAAAGAGTCATCTGTTGATACAGTGGAATAGCAAGGCATACGGTTGCAGGTGTCAGCAGATAGCTGATATATTTCCCACCCTGGTTATAAGTCTCATAATCAATATCAAAAAGCACCAAAACTCCGATCACAGCAATGATCGCGATCAACAGAGGATTAAAGATCGCCATTTTAAATTTTCTTTTCAGAAGAAGCCCAGCCTCATATGCGATAAGACTGATCGCCGCTCCAAAAAATATCGAATCGTTAATAAAATTTGTCATGATTTCTTCTGTCCTCTCTTTCTGTCCTTGCGGATCACCGCCTGTGTCATCCATCCAGTCACAGCCATCACCACCACCGTCGTGATCACAACGATCAGCACGATCGGCACGCAAACTGGTTTCAGCACACCCCATGATGTGATCAGCCCCACACCTGCAGGGATAAACATCACGGGCATGATCTCTATCAGAAAATCTGCTGCCTCTTTTACCTGTCCCAATTTAATAACGCCTGTCAACAATGCAGCCAACATCAATACCAAACCATAAACACTCGCAGGTATCGGAAGCGGGATCAAAGCATGCAGCACCTCTCCAACCGCAGATACCAGCAAAATGATCCAGAATTGTCTCACATATTTCATTTTTTCCGTCTCCTCTTTCGCAGTCTGTTATCTTCATACATAAGTTTTGTATTTTTTCTATTGTAAGCCAAAAAAGTAGCTTTCATAATTATAACTTATCTTTTACAAATTGCAAGGACATTTCCGTTCCACTCTCTGCATTTGCGCTTCCAAATATTACCAGTTTCCTAATCTCCAAACCACTCTCCAAACGACCATCATCAAAGCAATCCTAGCAGACACAATGCTCGCAAAAAACTTCCCACAGGCATCAAACATCCTGCGGGAACTTTCTCAACTCCATCTATTGATATATTTTATCTACTCGTATTTAATCATCCGACCACGATCTTTTCATACTGGTATGTGCCATCATCCACCGTCATCAAGATCATTGTGATCTCCTGATCAAATCGTCTTGGCCCGCAACTTCCAGGATTGAGCCACAACCGTCCGTCGATCTCTTTTTCAAAATACTTGTGAGTATGTCCAAAGATCACCACCTGTGTATCTTTTAAGTCCCAATCCACATCTTTCTTATTGTGAGTCACAAAAAATTTTACTCCCTCAATGGAAAAATGGATCGTCTTAGCGATCCCTTTTGCCCAATCTTTGTCATTGTTTCCGCGCACTGCATAGAGTGATCCCATCACACGCAGAGTATCCAGGATCTCCGGTTTATTCACATCCCCTGCGTGGATGATGCAGTCACACTCCTTTAAAACTTCCAAGATCTCCGGCCGCAAGAGTCCGTGCGTATCCGAAATAATACCTATCTTCTTCATAAAATTTTACTCCTAACTTTTTATTTACAGACTTTATTTACCTCACAGCATTTAACAAAACAACTCGATCCGTATTCCTTACGGATTTGTAATCTTCTCCATATATTCTTCCAGTTCCTTCACCAATATGTCGATCTTTTCCCGTGTTTCCGGAAGTGCATACGGAACTCTATACGCGATCTTTCTCACATAGGCCTGCTCTTTCATGATCTCATAAGTCTGTGAAAAATTAATATCATAATACTGCGCAAGATATGAGACCCAATAATCTACTTTAGATACCCTGTCTGCAGATAATACAGACTCTTTCGCCATGCAGGAGTCCCATACCTTCACAGAGATCTTTCCTTCTCCGACTGCTTTCTCATCCACAATGTTTTTCTGTTATCCAGTCTATCGCAAAGAAAAACTGCCGTCAAATATAATCACTCCCTCTTGCCATTCTTGCCCATCACGAATATAATAAAACCATTTGAAAATTTACCTCATCTAAAAAAGGAGCTTACATGAATCCAAATATCGAAGAATCAAACTCTCCCATCAAAGTCGATGACACCTTAAAGGAGCTGAACCCTCATGGGTCTTTCGAGCTTCCCATCGAAACCTACACAGACAACTGCGAGATCTTCCACTCTCTTTACAACCACTGGCACGACGAAATGGAACTCATATGCATTGAATCAGGAAGCGGTCTGGTCCGACTGAATAAAGAAACACTCCGTGTCAAAGCCGGAGATCTGATCATCGTAAACCGCGGTGTTCTCCATGGCATAAAAACAGATCTGAAGAATATCCTTTATTTCAGGAGCATCGTTTTTGACCTGAACTTCCTCTCAGGCCCGGCCGGGGATTTATGTCAGGAACGTGTCATTTCTCTTTTGCAGGGAAATCAGGCGGAATTTACCCATATCATTTCCCCTACTGACAACAACCATTCAAATATCCTGCACCTTTTCAACGAGATCCACACCTGCCATAACCAGAAATCTCCCTACTATTTCGTAAAACTCAAATCACTATTTTTTGAATTCTTTTACGAAATGCTGATGGGAAACTATATCATCCCTGCCGACAAAGAACAGAATAAAAGCCTTGCATCTATCAAAAAGATCCTGGATCACATCAATCTAAACTATTCGCAGCCTCTCACTGCCGCGCAGTTGGCTGGTCTTTCCAATTACAGCGAATACTATTTTATGAAGCTGTTTAAGCAGTACACGGATAAAACCCTCATCACCTATGTCAATGACCTGCGCATCGAAAAAGCCAAGCCCCTGCTTTTGCACAGCGACCGCTCTGTCACAGAGATCGCTCTGGAAGTAGGATTTAACAACACCAGTTATTTCATCAAAAAATTCCAGCAGGCAACTGGAATGTCTCCTCATAAGTTTCGCAAAAATCTATCATAACATCGCAATTTTGTTGTATTTTTGTATTTCATCTCCTGTTATAGTAAATGCAAGCTTAAAACAACACATATAACACACAAACACACATACACATATTCAAAACCATTAAGCTTTTGCGCATGATATGTTTTGCAGGATCTCTTTCCTGCAAAGCCCTTGTGCGGAAGGAAGAAAGGGGACTTTATTAAATATGGAAATCTTAGAAAATCTCATTTATGATCTTTATAAAAAAAGCGCAGATGAATGTACAAATGAGGAGATCTACCACGCACTGCTGATCTACACCAAAAATCAGCTTTTTGAAAAAGGCTATCAGGACGGAAAGAAAAAAATCTACTATATTTCCGCTGAGTTCCTGATCGGTAAACTGTTATCCAACAACCTGATCAACCTTGGTATCTACGATGAAGTTGCCGACTTCCTGAAAGAAAACGGTAAATGCATCTCTGAGATCGAGGAAGTAGAACCGGAACCATCTCTTGGTAACGGTGGTCTGGGACGTCTGGCAGCATGTTTCCTTGACTCTATCGCAACACTTGGACTCCCGGGCGAAGGTATCGGTCTGAACTACCACTGCGGTCTTTTCAAACAGCTTTTTGAAAACAGACTTCAGAAAGAAACGCCAAACCCATGGATCGAAAAAGAAAACAGCTGGCTGACACCTGCTGGTATCTCTTACACAGTACCGTTCCGCGGATTTTCACTGAAATCTTCCCTGTACGACATTGACGTTGCAGGCTATAACAACAAAGCGATCCGTCTTCGCTTATTCGACTTCGATATCGTAGACGAATCCATGATCGGCGACGGAATCTCTTTCAATAAAAAAGACATTCTGCACAACTTAACATTATTCCTGTATCCGGATGACAGCGATGATGACGGACGCAAACTTCGTATCTTCCAGCAGTATTTCATGGTTTCCAACGCAGCTCAGCTCATCCTCGATGAAGCAGTGAGAAAGGGAAGCAACCTTCATGACCTCGCTGATTACGCAGTGATCCAGATCAACGACACACATCCAAGTATGATCATTCCGGAACTGATCCGTCTTCTGACAGAACGCGGGATCAGCTTTGACGAAGCTGCCGAGATCGTTTCCAAAGTATGTGCATACACAAACCATACGATCCTTGCAGAAGCTCTGGAAAAATGGCCAATGGACTACCTGCTCGATGTAGTTCCTCATCTTGTTCCAATCATCGAAAAACTGGATGAAAAAGTAAAAGAAAAATATCCACAGGAAAATTTAGCGATCATTGATAAAAACAATCTGGTGCATATGGCACATATGGACATCCACTATGGATTCTCCATCAACGGTGTTGCAGCTCTCCATACAGATATCTTAAAGACCAGCGAACTGAAAGCCTTTTATGATATTTATCCGGAGAAATTCAACAACAAGACAAACGGCATCACTTTCCGCCGCTGGTTAATGCACTGCAATCATCCGCTGACAGATTACATCACATCCCTGATCGGAGATGATTTCAAGAAAGATGCCAACGCACTGGAAAACCTGCTGAAATATCAGAATGACGATGCAGTTCTTACAAAGATCCTTGAGATCAAAACTGCTGCAAAGAAAAACTGCAAAGACTTTATCCTGTCCAACACAGGTATCGAGATCGATGAAAACAGCATTTACGATATCCAGATCAAACGTCTCCATGAGTACAAACGCCAGCAGTTAAATGCGCTGTACATCATCAACAAATATCTGGAGATCAAAGAAGGTAAAAAACCAGCTCAGCCTGTAACTTTTATCTTCGGCGCAAAGGCAGCTCCAGCTTACGTGATCGCAAAAGATATCATCCATCTGCTGCTTTCCCTTCAGGATCTTATCAAAAACGATCCGGAAGTTGCACCATATATGAAACTTGTTATGGTTGAAAACTACAATGTATCCGCAGCAGAGAAACTGATCCCTGCCTGCGATATCTCTGAACAGATCTCCTTAGCTTCCAAAGAAGCAAGCGGTACTGGAAACATGAAATTCATGCTCAACGGTGCTGTGACACTGGGAACTATGGACGGCGCAAACGTAGAGATCAGCGAGCTGGTTGGCGAAGACAATATCTACATCTTCGGTGAATCCAGTGAGAAAGTCATCGAACATTACGCAAAAGCAGAGTACTGCTCCAGAGATATCTACGAAAATGACGCACGCATCAAAAAATGCGTAGACTTTATCATCGGCGATGAAATGATGAAACTTGGACAGAAAGAAAACTTAGAAAGACTTCACCATGAACTGGTAAGCAAAGACTGGTTTATGACACTCCTTGATTTCAACGATTACGTAGAAAAGAAAGATCAGGCACTGGCTGATTACACAGACAGAAAGACCTGGGCTAAGAAAATGCTCGTAAACATCGCAAAAGCCGGATTCTTCTCCTCAGACAGAACGATCGAACAGTACAACAACGATATCTGGCATCTGACACCGGCGAAATAAATAACGCAATCTGTATAATACAAAATAGGCAGTGTATATCCAGCCCACGATATACACTGCCTGTTTTGTATTTATAACTTTTCATTTATAACTTTTCATTTTTATCGCTTAGCACATTCCGATATCTTTCTAAATAAGTCAGATATCCTTATAATAAGCTGGAGAGATCACATCTGCTTCCTTGCAGGAACATCCATTTTCGTAAGCATCACAGCAATCACAGTTCGAGCAGTACATATGTGTATCCGGTATATAAAACAGTCCTCCATAAAGCGGAGAAGTCCGAAGCTCTTTGGACTGTTTTTTGCTGTTCGCATAATGGATCCCATTGGAGATCAACATATTTTCCGGTTCATAGGCAGAGAAATCAAAGAAATGTTCCTGCGTTCCATGATGCGGTACTTTAATGCACCAGTAATGCTCATACAGCGGCAGCGCTCCATCATAATCCTGCGTGATCATCCGCATATGTTCCGGCTGTACATCACCTGTGAACAGTAGGTTCAGCTCACCGTCCCTGGCATTCTGAAATACGATACTGATCTTGTGCTTAAACTGTCTTAAATTCACTTTATTCTCATTCAGATAGCTTAAGAGTTCCTGAAATCCCGGCATCGCCTTAATCTTGCGAAAGGCTCTGTCATAGACGTACGCCAACGAGATCTTCTCCTGTTCTTCCTCGGACAATGCCTGCGCTTCCTCTGTCATAGACCATATGATCTTTCGCAGTTTTTCAGCAAACTCCCGCAAGGTTTCCATCACCTGTGCCCGTGTCTCATCCTCGCAGATCTTATCATAGACCACATCCGTTTCCCTCTGGATCACATCTGTATCCGGCCACAACGCCTGATATTTATCCTCAAATAGGCTTCCTCTGTGTAAAAGCTCTACCCTCTGCTCCTTACCCAAAAGTGCATCCACCAGCGCAAACAGACTCACCTGACGACTCGGAAGACAGGAATCCTTTACCAGATCAGCCAGAAGCAAGAGCACCAGCGTCCGGCTCATCTGTGGCTTTGAAAACACATCCGGAAGATAAATTTTCCCGAAATCAAAAGAGCTGTCTTTATTTTTCATCATATAAAGAAGCCCTGACAGATGATCCATATGAAAATGTGTGAGCAAAAGATTCTTACAATTGATCGTAGACAGATCAGATATGATCACATCAAAAATTTCTTTTCTTGGTCGTCCTTCTATCCTGCTGTTGTTCGTCCCAAAATCCACCAGCAGACTTTTTTTCCTATCTCGAAGACAAAAACAGTCCCCAAAACCTACATTATACATTCGTACTTTCATTTTCTCTCGTATCTTTGCCGGCAGTCCATTTTCAAGCCAGCATCTCCTTTTCGCATTTTTCCGCGCAAAATCCCACCAAATCTTTATCATTATTTTAATATACCAAATTGGGAAATGCAAGGATTACAATGTGGCGCGGAACTATACCATTTTTATCCCATTTATGATATGATAAATCCTATCGAGATCTCATCTCATATTCTGCGGTATTTTTGCTAAAAGCCGCAGGAACTTTATAAAAACAGCCCCGAATAATAGAAAGGAATTACTTATGGATAAACAGGAACTGGCTCTCACAGTCATTGACCGATTAAAAAAAGAATATCCGGATGCAGACTGCACACTGGATTATGATAATGCATGGAAATTGTTGGTGAGCGTGCGTCTGGCAGCCCAGTGCACAGATGCCCGGGTAAACGTAGTGGTTCAGGATCTCTATGCCAAATATCCGACTGTGGAAGCTCTCGCCAACGCAGATGCTGCAGATATCGAAGCGATCGTGCGCCCTTGCGGTCTGGGAAAAAGCAAAGCCAGAGATATCAGTGCCTGCATGAAAATCCTGCACGAACAATACCACGACAATGTTCCGGATGACTTCAATGCGCTCCTAAAGCTTCCCGGTGTCGGCCGCAAAAGCGCCAACCTCATCATGGGAAATGTCTTCGGCAAGCCAGCGATCGTGACAGACACACACTGCATCCGTCTCTCCAACCGCATCGGTCTTGTCCATGACACAAAAGATCCGAAGAAAGTAGAGATGGCGCTTTGGAAGATCATCCCACCGGAGGAAGGCAACGACCTTTGTCATCGCCTCGTCAACCACGGAAGGGAAGTCTGTACCGCACGCACTAAGCCTTACTGTGACAGATGCTGTCTCAGTGACATCTGCGAAAAAAACGGGGTGGAGTGATCTCCACCCTCTGCTTTTGCTTTCATCTTTTTTCCAACTGCTCCTGCAGTTTCTTTTGATCTGTCGCCGCATAAAAAATGTCACTGAGTATCTCATACGGCGAATCCGAACAGATCGCCAGCAAGATCATGCGATCATACGGATTAGGCGGATAAATGACAGAAAGTCCACTCTCCAGCAACAGGTCATTCGTTTCCATCAAAAATTCCTGCACAGCGTCTATCCCGCCTTCTGTCTCCTGTTCCAATGTCCATTTCATACAGCTCAAAAATAAAATATCTCTTTTTTCCACTGGCACCTGACGTTTGCGCAGTTTTTGTATCCTTGCTCTCCACAATGGTTTTTCATATACCGTCTTAGGCAATTCCAGAAGATTTTTCCAGGGAACAAAGTCCGAACGATTTATGCCTGTCTTATCCGCTTTTTTTGTATAATACTGCACCCATATCGGCTCCCATAGACGTATGGATAATTCTGTATCATCCTTTACGTTAAGAAAGTCTTTCAATTCCTCCATCAGCTCCTCAAAGATCTGATACGCCGACAGCGAATATCCCTGCATCTCCTCTCTGTGCATATCCAGGTAAGTCATCAGTGCCTTTTTCTGTTCTTCATAATCTTCCATGCGGTTTAGGATCACACTGATATGCGCTTCTATCATCCGAGATTTTCCTGCCTGAGCAATTGTCCTTTGATCCATGGAGGATTTTGATCCCAAATCCTCTCCCGCATAATATTCCGCGATCAGATCTTGTGCTGTCTGCCAATCCGCATTTTCTTCTGAATACTGACAAAAATAATAGATGCATTCTTCCGGCCTCCTGAAATTATAAGGGATTTCTCCGATGACTTCCAAAAGCTCGCAGACATACTCGCAGTCCATCCCAAACGCAAATGCGATCTTAAACAAAGTATCTCTGGATACATTTTCCTGTTTTCCAAGCAGATACCTGCGCAGAAGCTTAATCTGGATCTCATCTGCCATCCCTCGATCTTCTGCCAGTTTTTTCATGATCGCAAGATAATCTTCCACTTCCCAGTCAAACGGCGTTCCTGTCTCATTGGAAAACTGCACACAAAAGTCAGCATAGCGAACTATACTGACTTTTGGATCTTCCTTAGATCGTTCTCCATAACGCTCCCGTATAAAACGGCAGAGAGCATAACGGAAATTGATCGTATATTGAGAATTTTTTAGAAATTCTATAATGTTTTTGGCACTATTGAGACCTTCATATTCTTTTTTTATTTTTTGGCTCCAGTTCTTCTCAATCTGTTGGTAAGTAAGTTTTGTAACATCGTCTCTCATGGAATTTCCTCCTACCATGAGTATAGCAAGCTTACTTTGCCATTTCAAACCATTTCAAAAAAAGATCATTTCAAAACTACCACCTGATAGGTTTTATATCTCGTCATCTTCGGCGCAGTGTAATCGCTGAGAGGTTTTTCTGTTCCATATCCAGGATCGATACATACGAAATTGCTCATGCTCAGCTTATTTACATTTGTCACATTTTGATAACCGATCACAGTCACATAATGCTGTGTGGCTTTTGGTCCATATACATACAGGATCGCAGGCTTACCCGCCTTGATCTGGTCATACACAGCTTTTAGCGCTGCCTGCTGCGTAGCAAATCCCTTACTCACCATTCCTCCGCTTCCCCAAACTGCACCGTTCTTGCTCCAGTAAGCATAAGGATTGCTGTAAGGTGTTTTTCCAGCCACTGCTCTTGCATAAGAAATCGCAAACACAGAACAATATACAGAATTTTTCGGCTGTGCACCTATACTTTTGATCGCTGTAGCATTATAGCTTAACTTCTTTGTGGATGCATCGCTTACTTTTGGTGTCGTAAACGAATAAGTCTGTGAAAAATACGGTAAGTAATATGCATTCATGACGTAAAATCTGTATTTATAAACAGTTCCTGGTGTCAGTTTTCCATAATATTCATTCAGGTCAAACCATCCATTAAAGCTTTTCAGCGTATAATTGATCTTATCGCAACGGTTTGTCAGGATTTTCCCTTTGCTATCGTAGAGAAGAAATCCGCATCTTTTCAAGCGTATTTTTCCAGGATTATTGATCGTTGCATTGATCTGAGCATTTGTAGATGTAAGGTTGCTGACCGCTTTCACGGTAATGCTTGGTTTCGCTGCAGCCTCTACCTTCATTGGCTGCATCACACAAAATGCCGCCAATAAGAGTATCGCACATTTCATTCCCACAGATCTAAAAAAACAGCAGTTCCATTCCTTTATGGTCGCTACGATCGAATCGTTTTTCTTCGTATTCATATCGTTCTCCTCCTTTTTGATATCTTTTATTTCATCTCTGTTCTTTATGAAATTAGGATAACATAGGATTTTAAATCTCTGTTTTTTGCTTTCCCGCAGATGCGCCTGAAAATCAGCTTGCTATTCAGCCAAGATAAAATATTTCATTTTATCTGACTCTGTAAGCACATCTTCTCCTACGATCTCTTTTGCACTCTCCAGCAGTTCATCTAGACTATGCTGTTCAAACCAGTACAGTACCTGCTGGCTTTCTCCGATACTTCCGATCCTGTTTTGGGTATCTTCAAAGAATCCATTTAGAACCTTCACATAGGGATAAAATCTCTCCCCTTCGAGCAGATAGATCTGGCTCATCCATTTATCTCCCATATAAAGCTCCAGATCTTCCTCATCATATCCGCGGATCATGATCCTGCCATTTTCCTCTGACACATAGATGCTGCTGACCCGATACAAACGTTTCGTATCCTCCATCAGCAATCGATCGTCTTCCATATCCCACAGACGCAGATAAGTGCTGTCCGACCAGAGCAATAATTGTGTGTCCTGCCTCAGAAAAGTCACCTTCCACACATCCTGTCCCTGAAACGGGATCCTCTGCAGGATCTCATCTTTTTCCATATCAAAAAGGATCAATTCTCTATTCCCTTCATCATATACAGCCGCTTTGCTGCTCGCTTTACCCATCCATACTTTCGGGGAAGATGTTCCGATCTCTATATCCTGCAGGCTTTCCGATTCCTTCCATTCCTTTTTTCGTCGGTCATATATATACGTTTTCAGATGATCTGACTCGCTGTCCTGCCCATACTTATGATATACCTTCAAAAGCATCAGATAGTGTCCATCATAACTCAGATAAGGGATATCACGTACATATCCATCCTCTATCTCCTGTTTTTCTATAGAAATGCTTTCTTCTTCCATCCATTTGCCCGTCGTCAGATCCAGGAAAGTCACTCTGTCATCCTCTTTGCAAACTGCTATTTTTTCTGTATCTGTTTTTAAAAGTTCGATATCAGTCCAACTGGTCTCCACATCCATCTGCCATTGGATCTTTGCATTTTCCACATCATAAACCGTGATATTGGTCGTATATCCAGATTCTTCATTTTTTATATACTGCACATAGCAATATAGATCTTCTCCCATCCACAGATCCGCACTTATGATCCCCTTTGCTTCTATATCCACAACTTTTTCATCTGTCTCGCTGTTATAGATCGTTGCCCGCGTGCGCGAGTGCTCGTTGTCCACATAACTATTCACAATATAGTTATGCACATCCAAATAAGTAGTGACTCCATAGATCTCATCTTCCAATCGCAGCGTTTTCTTTTGTTCATCCTCCTGCTCTCTCATCCGGACGATACTTCCATTTTTTTCTGAGATCAGATATGCGGCAAACGTGTCTTCATGAAACAAGATCTTATCTGTCTCTTTCTCCACATTTGTCCCTATCTTGACAAAAACATTTTCTCCTCCCAAAATATAAAGGCTTCCATCCTGCATTCCCACCAAATATCTATTCTTTCCTCGGCAGCAGACATTCGTGACATAAGCATCACTTGTTGGATTTCTGAGCAGTTCTCCGTTATCTATATCTAGCATCTGGATCTGCCTGTCGCACCATACAGCCAAAACATTGCTTTCTTTATCTTCTTCCATCCCAGACTTTCCATTGTTTCCCATCTGACAGAACAGTTCTCTCTCCCAGGACAATTCAAAGTCCTTCAAATCATAACATTTTATCTTTCCAGGACATTCCATATCGTAAGGTGTCAAAAGATCTGTTGGCTTATACCCCAGAACAACTACTTTTCCATTTTCTGTAAAGCGGCAATTAAAAAAATTAACCTCCGCATCCTCCACAGTATAGAAAGAACCACTTGTGAGATCTGCCACTACCATCATGCCCTGAGTATACTCATTTTCATCTACATCCGTAAAGTAAGTTCGAAATGTAGCCGCTGCATAATGCCCCTTTTCGTCAATCTGAAGATCTGTCAGATATCCATACTGCATTTTTTCAGAAATAGTATCCTCCAAATTTATCTCACAGACCATACTGCCGTCCAAAATGCTATAAACCTGCATACAATATCCCCAGATGCCGTCACAAAAAACTGCCACATATGCCTTGTCCGAAGTCAATGCACAACGTGTTATAGAATCCTGTTGAAATTTATATTCTGTCAAAATTTCTTCCTCTAAGACAGACATTCTCACCACAGAATCTTCTGTTACGAACAGCACGCAGTCCGATCGTTCAAAGTCACAGTAAATAATATCTGGATCCATGTTTTTCTGTTTCCAAAATTTCCTGTCCCATCGCTTCAGCAGATTTCCCGTCTCTGTCTCCCACAGATAAACAGTACAATTTCCATCCAAAGCGATGAGATACTTTCCATCTTCACTGAGATGTTCCTGACCCATGGAAGCCGTTTCCATCGTCATCTGATGATCCGCCCGCATCGAATACGAAACATTGCCTTCTCCCTGATAGGCATAAAGCGCATTTACCAGTGCTGCTTCCGCTTCCGCTGTCCTTGGTTTAGTCTGATCACTCTCCTTATTCGGCAACGCTTCCATCACTACCTGCAGCGCTTTCTTTCGGTCTCCAGACTTTAGGATTTCCTCTGATACAGAAGCCAGATACCGAGATTGCTTCGTAAGAGCCTCCCAATACGTTCTCCGTATCTGCACTGCCTGCCAGCCTATGTAGATCGCGATAGCCCCAAACACACACATAGCAGTTAATGAAATCTGCAAAGTTCTGCGCATTCGATATTCCTTCTGACGCTGACGCAGATCATCATATCCACATCCCAGCATCGGTGCCAAAAGCCGAAAAATTTCTGTGCGCAGTTTCTTTTTTCGTTGTCTTGGGTTCGTCCCTCGGATATCTGCCGCCAGGCTCTCCACAGAGGTCATCTTCATCTGCCCCTGCTCAAATTTTTCTGCCTTGCGCAGATGCTCCGGAAAGCTCTCCGCCAGATCACCTTCCACCAAGATCATCAAAATATGATCCCTGTCATGTGTCTGTAAAAACAATTCTATCTCTCGGTTTACCCAGACAGATCCCGGCACTCCTGGACTAAGCAGCACGATCAGATATTCCGAATGCTCCAGTGCCTCTTTCAGGTGCACCTCCATGTCACTGCTGCTAGGCAGCTCCACACGGTCCCGGAACACCTTTCCCATCTTTTTCTTTCCACTAAGTTTTTGTACCGATCTCGGGATCTTATACCGCTCGATCATTTTTTGGATCTTTTCTGCTGCCTGTATGCTGATCTCATCGTGACAGTAGCTGATAAACGCTTCATAGTCAACAGATGCAATGCTGCTCTTTTTCGGCATCAATGCACGTTCTAACCGTTTGAGGTCTTCCAGCATTTCTTCTGCTGTCTGATAACGTTCTTCTGGGTACTCCCGCAAAGCTTTGTCTAAGATCCTATTTACGATATCTATGCTTGCTGACGGACATCCAATCTTTTTAGCCTGTCTAGGATACAGGTACTTGCCATTTACGATCAACTGCAATGCTTTCGTATCCATAGGTTTGCCCAGAAACATCCGCAGCATCAAATATCCTACCGAATAAATATCCGCCGCCTTCGTCAGTCTCAATGTCCCATCGTTGCAATTGGCGCATTCCGGCGCGCAAGATCCAAAAGCTGTGTACAGCTTTTTGTCTGCGATCACGGAAGTTTTCCCATCCGGCAAAAGTTTCCGGGCTGAGCCAAAATCGATCAAAGTTACGATGCCGTCTTCATTTTGTGAAAAGTCTGTTCCCTTCACAAAAATATTATTTTCCTGAACATCTCCGTGCAGATATCCCGCGCCGTGAACTTCCGCGATCGCCTGTAAGATCTGTCCTAAAATACAAACGCTCTGATAAGCAGTCAGATATCCTCCCCGCTGCTTCTTTAAGATTCCAGCCAAAGACTGGCCTTTCTCATCTAGCCGTTCCATGATCCCATACTGATTATGAACCGGATAAAAAATTTCCCCATCCAGGGAAATTTCCTCCTGCTCCACCAGATCCCACAGAGGAGTCAGGCGAAATCCGCGGTTAAAAACCTTTCCCGTGATCTCCTTCTCTCTGCGCATCATCGCTTTCGCATCATTATAATATTCCGCAGCATAGTCATCGTGAAGCACCGCACATTCAATCTCCCCGGTATTTCGTCTGACCAGCATACCATCAGTGCAGCAAGGATAGCACTCTTTCAGTGCCACCCACATGCCATCTTCTATCCAGCGGTCTTCACGCCAGGTCACGTGGACCGCAGGGTAAAGAATACCTGCACCTCCATATCCAATCGGTTTGTCTAAGATCTTATAACAATTGCCCTGATACGGAAATCTTAAGACTGTCCCCTGAGGAAGATAACTTCTTCCATCTAAAAGTCGTTCCCATTCCATACAGTCATTCCTTTTTCCGAGTATTTATTTTCTGCTTCTCTGCTCTAAGCTGGCAAAAAATAATTCATAAAAATCATCTTCCCCTTCCAGCATCGGAGAGTTTTCACCGCCTCCGTTTGTGCTCCTGCGCATAGTCGCATAAAACTCCTCGCCTGCTGTGAGCAGATCCATCTCATAAATCTGATATCCCAGTTCCCTGCATTTTTTACAAAAAGCAGCCAATGGCTGGCTATCCTTTCTTGTATCCATCAGTTCTTGAAAAATCTGTGGATCTTTCAACGCTCTTTCTCTTAACTCATCCAACATTGCACCGATCTCCATTTGTTTTTCCTCCTGTCATTCTAAAAATATTGCTCTTTTTTTATACAATTTTTCAACTGTTGACCAACTCATAATAGAAAATATATTGCTGCATCACTCCCCGGAAACCCTTATAGCGTCGGTTTGGAAATCCTCGCTTATAGTACGCATCCAACGCCTGACGGATATGTGTATCGATCGGAAAAGCATCCAGGTGATGCAATCCAAACAGACAGATACAGTCCGCAACTTTTTCTCCCACTCCGTACAGCTTCAGCAATTCTTCCCTCGCATCCTTATATTTCATACCATAGATCCGTTCCAGTGAAATCTCTCCTTGATCCACCTTTCGTGCCGCATCCAGCACATACTTTGCGCGGTATCCAAGATTACAGTCTTTCAGCTCCTGCTCCGTCGCCTGTGCAAGAGCATGAGGAGTAGGAAAGGCATCGTATTCCACTCCATTGCTGCTTACTTTTCGCTCCCCGTAGTTTCGACAGATGTTCTGGATACAGCGCCGGATCCTGGTAATGTTATTCTGCTGTGAGATCAAAAACGTAATGATCATCTCCCAGAGATCCTGCTGCAAGATCCGGATCCCGCTTCCGTTCTCTGCCGCCTTTGTCAGATATCGATCTCTTGGATTGATACGTTCTATATACTTATGATAATCACAGTCTAGATCAAAATATCGAACCCAGAAAAATAAGAAATCCTCCTCTAAGCAGTAAAAATTAACGATCCCTTTTTCCTGCGTAAGTTCCAGATATTTATCTCCTGCGATCACTCGATAACGATCTTTTTCGATTTCCTCCATGCGAAAACATTGTCCTGATCTGCAGATCTGCCCCAGGTCAAAATGATCCATCTCTATTGTCAACATTCTCTTGCTTCCTTTGCCATAGTTATTTGTGCACAACAGCGCTTGTTTCGCCCTTGCTGAATTTCTGAATTTATTATATACTATTT
>CAZSTD010000043.1:0-16146 GCA_964609645.1 uncultured Blautia sp. | reverse complement strand
ACTCGCCATGGTTGCGGAGGCAGGACTCGAACCTACGACCTCCGGGTTATGAGCCCGACGAGCTTCCAACTGCTCTACTCCGCGATATTTGCGGGCAACTCCCCGCTTGCCTGAACAGTATAACACGCCCGGGTGCGTTTGTCAAGCATTGTTTTTCGCCGCGTTGCGACAGGCTTCGATGGGGATGTCTCCAAAGCAGATCCCACAGTAGAAACTTGTGGGAATGGAGCGGCTGAATTCCGGTTGAGAATTCGCTGCAGGCCTTGGTGGGTGGATTTCAGTGTGGCTTTTCATCCGGAATTTTCGGCGTATCTCGTCCGGAAGGAAGCATCCGGCCCGCTCCCGGGTGGGGTATTGCGCGGGGGAGGGACGATGGGGATCGCCGTTCGTTTATTCACAAAACTGCGGTAATTCCGGCGATATTTTCAATATGCCGTCAAAAAGCGCAAAAATCGAAAAGGGAGATAATCGGAAGGATATTCATATACATTCCCATAAATCGGAATTCACGCTCCACGCTTTCCTTTTCGAGAACAAAATTGTGACAAATTGATCTCAAGACAATCCCGCACTTTTTTAGAAGATATCTTATCGCAATTCCATAACCCAAAAGTCTTCCATGTGATGGGTGTATGCAATTTCATCCTGTGTTGTTTCTACATAAGAGAAACCGGCTTTTTGATAAGCACGGATGGCTCTTTGATTCCATGCGGCCACTCTTAGCAGGATTCTTCCCGTATGGCCTGTAAACCTACGCAGTTCGCTTACACACCGGCTTATGAAATGACCGCCATAGCCTTTCCCGCAGAATTGAGGAGCCATTGACCAGCCAACCCACAGATCTTTCCCATCGAGCTGACAGGCCACCTGCCCCAACAGCGTGGTTCCTTCCATAAGGCAAAACTGTTCCGTTCCCCATGTGGATACATCCATCAGCCAGCCATTGGGATGTCCTTTGAAATTATAAACCGCATAGGGACTTTCGTATTCCCAATTGCTGATTGCTTCGGCCGTCTCTTTTGTTAAAGGCTTCACAATTCCATACTCAAAGGAAGCTGTCACCGGTCGCTTGCGATTTGCGGTGTTTGGCATAACAATAGCTCCTCTTGTTTCTGATATCCTTTCCGTGCAAAAGAACACTGCTTTCCGCCAGCTCTGCCATGCCAAAACTGTCAAACGCATAACGATCGGTGATTCGTTCTCCGCTCATGCCCCAGTAGACCACCCGGTCAGTTTTAGTGGAAAGGAACGCATCGATGGTAAGCATATCGCCATCAAAGCTGCGGTAATAGGGATTATCAGGCCCATTTACAATGATATCCACGAAATGTTATTCCTTTGCTACTTGAATATCGATACTGAAAACTTTGGGGTTGACAATTGCTCTGTATTTTGCTCCTTCCACTACAGAGAAAATAATTTTTTTACTTGTGATGGTGCCACGTTTAAAATATATCGAGTGTTCACCAATATCCAGATTACAAGAAAAGGTGACATCTATATTGGCATCCAATTTCAAATCGTCAAGAAATGCATACGTGTGACCCTCGCCCATAGGCCGTTTGTAGGCTCGAACTATTGTGAAATTAGAAGTTGCTGAACTATCGTTTTGCGATTCGGTCGACGCTAATTTGTCAATCAATATCGATTTTTTATCATTAAATAGCTCGTCTGAAATAATACCTGTACTATGTAATTCTTTTAACTTTAATAATTCATCCATTACAGATGAATCGGAAACAGGCACGGTTTTTCCTGTAGAGTCTTTTTCAGTAGCGTTTGCGATAGCCATCAGTTTTTCAAATAATTTCTTTTCTTTATGAAAGCTGTCGTAGGGATTAGTGGGAGAACATTCTACCACTTCGGTCGATCCGTCTATATATTCTATCCAAAAACTATACAGTGTAAAGTTAACCGTTGAAAAAGTCATAGATTCATGCGCTTCACGAACACCGAGGAGCTTTGCACTTTTTATTTCACAATTCGCTTTTCTTGATGGTTTCATTATTCCTAAACCTCCAACTTTAAGATTAGAATGTTTATAAATTAATAATAACGACAGCATGTGCAAAAGTCAAGGTGAATTGATTGTGCGCAGCACAGTTAATTCCATTTCCACATCAGGTTTTAACGAAAAGCCCAACAGAAACTGAACTTTTTCGACAGCCTGATCTCTCCTGGCGGGAGAGGCAAGCCCATGGCCTTACATACAAAAATTATGTATCGAGCAGACGGCTTGCGCCTGCGGCGGTTGCTTTCGTCAATCTTCTGCAACCGGGAGTTGTATGATGCCAACCACGGCGACATTGTAATTTGTTCGGTAATCTAATATAATGAAGCTACCAGCGTTGGAATTTAACGATCAGGAGCAGGATTATGAATATTGGAAATCAGATCAAGACTCTGCGGCTGCGCAGAGGTATAACGCAGGAGGCGCTTGCGCAGCATTTTGGGATCACGTCCCAGGCGGTCAGCAAATGGGAATGCGGCTTATCCGCGCCGGACATTGGAATGCTGCCGGGCTTGTCTACATATTTTGGTGTCAGCATTGATGAACTGTTCGAGCTGTCCGACGAGCTGCGAATGGAGCGGATACAGAATATGATGTATGATGTACGTTTCACAAATCCGGCAGATGTAGAAAACGAGAGAAAGTTTTTGCTTGAAAAAGCCCACCGTGAACCGGGCAACAATGAAGTTTATGAAATGCTGGCAAATCTGGAGCTTCATCTGGCAGGGGAGCACAAGGCGCGTGCGGAAGAATATGCGCTGGAAGCCATGGGGCGCAACCCTCTGTCGGCCCGGGCCTTCGCGGCGTTGGCTCATGCTATGGACGGAAGGCATGTCGATCCGAGAAACAACACCCATAACGCACTGATTTCTCATTATAAGTCGCATCTGGAACAGCACCCCGATGCTTTTGACTGTTATGTCTGGCTGATTGCACAGTTGATCGATGACAATCGACTGCCGGAAGCAAAATATTATTGCGACAGGATGGCGCAACATAACACCGGCTACTATGTTACGGTACACAGGATCAAAATTGCGCTGGCAGAAAATGACAGAAGCACCGCGCGGCAGCTGTGGGAGCAAATGGGCGCTGCGTATCCCGGAAACTGGAGCGTTTGGCAGTGGGTTGGAGATTTTCAAACGCAGGTTGGAGACTATGCGGCCGCAAAGGAAAGTTACAGAACAGCTATTTCTATCATGGAAGCGCCACATTTTACCGATCCGATTGACTCGCTGGCGCAAGTCTGTGAGATGGACAACGATATACAGGGAGCCATCGCAACGAGAAAGTACGAGTTAGAGGTGGCGGAAAAAGAGTGGGGGGATACGACCGGAGAATCGGTGGACTCCATTCGCCGGGA
Organism: uncultured Blautia sp.; assembly: GCA_964609645.1. Lineage (GTDB taxonomy): Bacteria > Bacillota > Clostridia > Lachnospirales > Lachnospiraceae > Blautia_A. Next base: position 12,772 of record CAZSTD010000043.1, on the reverse strand, counting down.
AATTGCCAGACTGGAGAAGTTTCTCAATAACTAGGAAACCCGCGCCGGCCCGGCCGCTGCTGTTTATTCGGGGATCGCCGGAACTTTTTGTGATTACCAAAATGGGCTTGGAACGGCGTGCCCGTGCTATCGGCGGCACGATCCCGAGAAAGTGGGATATGAGCTTTGCGACCGATTCGGAGAAAATGACAAAAACAGGCACACGGAGGGGGTTTCCGTGTGCCTGTTTTCTTTCAGTTCAGGGGGTTCAGCGATTTTCAGACGGCGCTTCCGGCTTCACCCGCCAATAGCCGCGCGGATCCCGATCCAGCAGCTGTTCGCCCACCATATCCCGGCGGATGGTGCAGAAATCATCGTGGAAATCCGCAATGATGATATTGACCTCCCGCTCGGAATAAATGCGGTCATATTCAAAAGCCCGGGCGATCACCTCCAGAACGATGCGTTCTTTCTTGCGCTGGGCCGGGATCGCTTTGAGCTTGCCGTATTCAAAAAAAGCGTCTATCACCTTCTGCCGGTATTCGGCATCCCGCTGGGCCTGCACTTCGGCCTCGTCCGAGGCCGCCTGCAATATTTCCAGAATGCTGGTTTCGAAAATATCCTTTTTCAGCGCGTACATGGTGTAATACTGGCTTTTGCAGGATGTCACCGCGCCGGCATCCGCCAGCTTTTTCAGGTGGAAGGAAACCGTGGGCGCGGTAATGCCCAGCCGTTCGGCCAGCCGCTCCACATACATGTCCTCGATTGCCAGGGATTTGAGAATCTGCAGGCGGGATTTGTCCGACAGGCACTTAAACAGGCGAATGGCCTCCGTCTCTGTCATGCTGCTGCCTCCCAGATTTTCGCGAAATTTTCCCGGATCGCACCGACTGTGTCGAGTTTGATCTGCTCAAGCCTCATTTTGACGGAATCATCATGCCTTTTGGCCTCTTCGAGAGCCGTGGCCCAGTTGGTGGGGATCTGTTCCAGCCGCAATGCGAAAAAGCGCCGCACCGCATCGGGATCCTCCTTGCAGGTTTGAACCGCCACGGAGAAAACGGTGCGGAAAATGTCATAGACATTGGCCTTCACCTTTTCAAAAATCGCCTCATCCGCCCGGTCATCGGCTTGCAGCGCCTGGCCCCGCTGGCCGCACATGGCGATCTGCTGCGCAAAATAGCAATTCAGATCCGAAATTTTCTGTTCCATCACAGGATAACCTCCATTTTTTCCGCATCCGACAAATTTCATGTGGTCAGATGCCCGTTTTTAGCCGCCCGGCCCGTCCACCCCGGAAACAGACCCTTCAGCCAAAACGATTATAGCATAGTCTCACTAAAAATGCAACACTATTTAGATAAATATAAAAATAAGTTTTGGGGTTGAAGAAAAAACCGTGATGCGGCTTGCCGGTTATCCCAATGCTAAACGTGAGCAGGATCACAATTTGTGGGTGCTGGAGGATAGAAATGATATTCCTACGGGGCGTATATTGTATTTGAAACGGAGTGCAGCGAGTTTCTGACCACAAAGATGGATAAACTTCACATGAAGGTGATTAACCAATGGTTTTCCACGCCTGGCTACGAGCAGCAAAACACCCCGCCTGATAACAGCCTATCAGCCACACACTTTTTCGCCTGCCGGAACAGAAACCCCTGCCGCGCGTCTTATCGTAGGCAGGGGTGTTTTTATGCATGATGAACGGGGGATTTGCGGAAATAGCGGTCGCGGTAGACGAAGGCTTCGGCCAGCAGGCACACCGGGAGGGCGGCAAAGAAATCTACGGCCGAATGTTGCTTGATGAACATGGTGGACAGGCAGATGAGCACCACCGCGAAGATCAGCAGCCCCTTCCACACGGGATGCACGCCCTTTTCCTTCGTCCAGACCGAGGCGATGCCGATGGAATAGGCCACATGCAGCGATGGGCACACCCCGGTGTTGGTGTCGAACCGGTACAGCAGCGCAATGCAGTCGCACTGGAAATTGTCCCGGGGCATGACCGCCGGGCGCAGATCCTGCCGGCTGGGCAGCAGAATATAAACGGCCATGGCGCACACCTGCGTAATGATGATGTAGGTTTGCAGGCGGCGGAAGCTGTCCACATGGTACAAAAGAAAGTATCCCAGAGAAAATACGATCAGGGCGTACCAGAACACATACGGCAGCAGGAACCACTCGCAAAAGGGGATCCAGTCGTCCAGAAACATGTGCATGGGGGTGCAGTTTTCCGCCGGGATCAGATTTTCCGTCAGGAAAAACAGAATAAAATATCCGACCCAGCCCAGCAGCAGCTTCAGATGGGAAAACTGCGGATCGTTGATTTTGCGCAGACGGAATTGCCGGTAATCGACAACGGGCTGTTTCATGAGCGTGACTCCTTTGCGTGATTGCTGGGGTAATTGCGCCTGGCCGTGGGGCGGTAGGGCACCACCCGATGCTCCGGCAGGGCGACCGCCAGGGCGGTGATGGCCTGCTTCAGCTCCAGACAGATGCGGGCGCGCTGCTGCTCCATCGGTTCCCCGGCCTGAAAGCGAATGGGCTGCCCAAGATACATGGCCCGGCGGGCCGGGGCGATGTACAAGGGCACAAAGGCCAGCTCTTTGCCGGTCTTTTTATAATAAAGCCGGGCAATATCAATGAATTTGTCCTGAAAATCGCACAAAATGTGATTATACGGCACATTATGCTCCGGGAAAATCACCACACTGGCGCCCTCGCACAGGCAGTTGACCGTGCGCTTGAAGGTGGACAGGATCCGCCCGTCCCGGTACACGCCGATGGTTCGGGCGTTATTGAAAATGCACTGGGACAGCGGCGCGATGATATACGACAGCAGCCGGTAAAACCAGTGGCTCCACTTTGGCTTCTGGGCCCAGAAATCGTTGAAGGCATATTCCGGCACTTCCCGGGCGTGCATCATCTGCCCGGCGCACCAGGTATAGCGGTTGCCGGGGAAATACAGCTCGCAGCATACCGGGCCGTGAAGCTGGCAGTGATTGCCCACCACGATCACCGGCTCCTGCGGCATATTTTCCAGGCCGTACAGCTTGTATTTTGGATAGAAAAAGCGAACCGTTCCCCTGATCAGCCGATACAGCAGGGAGGGTTTGTCCTCTGGCATTCGAGTCCTTCCTTTCGGGGCGCATTCCCCACGCACGGCCGCGGGAAAAGGGGCGGCCTCCTGATTAGCTTATGAAAGCAACGAATATTATAGCACAGAGTTTTTGCGCTGTGGTTACAAATTTTTGAATTTTCCTCGCAATGCAGAAAAATTTCCGGCAACGGTTGATTTTCACCGCAGCCGGGTTTATACTTACAGTAGCCTCTGACATTAAGCACGAAGCTGCGTGAAAGGTGCTGCCGGAATATTCTGCCCCGCGGGCGTGTCCGCGAGGCTGCTGCCGCACCCGTCGGAGGTGGGGCATTTTTTGTTGACAGGAGGAAAAGACATGGAAACAAGAGTCGCGGTGATGAGCATCATCGTGGAAGAACCCCAGTCCGTGGCGGCGCTCAACGCCATTTTGCACGATTACGGCGCGTATATCATTGGCCGGATGGGCATCCCCTATCGCAAGCGGAATATCAGCATCATCTCCATCGCCCTGGACGCGCCCCAGAACACCATTGCCGCGCTGGCGGGAAAGGTGGGCTCGCTGGCGGGTGTCAGCGTCAAGACGGCCTACTCCGCCGTGTTCGGCCGGGAAGAATCAGGAGGAAATTATGAAAAATAAAATTCGCTGGATCACGGAAACCGCTGTCATGCTGGCGCTGCTGGTCTGCCTGCAGGCGCTGACGAAGCCTTTGGGACAATGGGTCACCGGCCCCTGTGTCAATGCCATTCTGGCCCTGACGGCACTGCTTTGCGGTATGGCCTCCGGCCTGACTGTGGCGCTGATCAGCCCGGTGCTGGCGTTCCTGCTGGGCATCGCCCCCCAGATCGTGACGGTTCCGGCCATTATGGCAGGCAATTGCGTGTATGTGGTGGTGCTGCGGCTGCTGGCCGACCCGGCCGGAAAATCGGTGGCGCGCTCGTTGCTGGCTCTGGTGGCATCCGCTCTGGGGAAGTTTCTGGTATTGTATCTTGCGGTGGCGCAGCTGATCTGCGGCCTGTTCGCCCCTGCACTGCTCGATAGCGGCGTGCTGAAAGCGCCCATGCTCAAGGCGCTGCCCGCCACCTTCGGCCTGCCCCAGCTGGGCACCGCCCTCATCGGCGGCGCCGCCGCCCTGCTCCTGTACCCCCTCCTCCGCCGCGCCCTGCGAAGATAGATGCTGCAAAACGGAAACCTATGCACCGCGCAGCATAACTGCTGCTTATTTTAGCTCTATAGTTAAACCCTCCGGCTTAGCCGGAGGGTTTAACTTTGGGGGATTTATTTCAGAATTTTCAGGGCACCGGTGGGGCAGGCGGTGGCGCACTTGTGGCAGGTGGCGCACTTGGCGATCTTCTCGCTGTCCCGGAATTCGGGCTTGATCACAGTGCCGAAGCCACGGCCCACGAGGCCCAGCAGGCCTTCACCGGCCACTTCCTCGCACACCCGCACGCACAGGCCGCACAGGATGCACTTGCCTTCGTCCCGCTCGATGCTCACCAGCTTTGTTTCGCTGCCATGGTGGCGCTTGTCACCGGCGAACCGCTCGGGATGGATCTCATACAGGTTGGCATGATGCACCAGCTTGCAGTCGCTGAAATCGTGGCAGCCGCACTCCAGGCAGCGCTTTGCCTCGGCCCGGGCCTGCTCATCGGTGAAGCCATTGATCACGGCATCGAAGTTGCCGCGGCGCACGGCGGGATCCTTGCAGGACATTTCCGCTCTGGGCAGCTTCTCGCGGTCGGCCAGATCCGCGGCGGTCACGTTCCGCTGGGAGTAGAAGGGGGCACGGATGGTGGTATCCCGGCCGCTGAGGTAGGCATCGATGGCCGTGGCGGCATCGTTGGCCTCTCCAATGGCGCGCACCGCAATGCTGGGGCCACGGTTGGTGGCATCGCCCACGGCGAACACGCCCTCCAGATTGGTCGCACCGTTATTCTCGCTGGCCTCGATGGTACCCTTGCGGGTCTTGGTCAGCTCCTCGAAGCCATCGAGCGCGCAGCGCTGACCGATGGCGGAAATGACGGTATCCACATCCAGAATTTCGAACTTGCCTTCCACCGGCACCGGGCTGCGGCGGCCGGAAGCATCGGGCTCGCCCAGCTCCATGACCTGCAGCTTGATCCGGGTGACCTTGCCGTCCTCCCCGATAATCTCGGCGGGATTGGTCAGCCACTTGAAGGTCACGCCCTCTTCCAGTGCCTCTTCGATCTCCAGATCTTCTGCCGGAGCCTCGGCACGGGTACGGCGGTAGATGACATACACATGCTCCGCACCCAGACGGACGGCAGTACGGCAGGCATCCATGGCCACATTGCCGCCGCCGACAACGGCCACGTTCCGGCCAAGGTCGGGCCGGTTACCCAGATTGACCTCCCGCAGCATGTCAATGCCGCCCACAACGCCGCGCAGGCTGTCGCCCTCGCAGCCGATGGTGGTGGACTTCCATGCGCCCACGGCCACCAGAACCGCGTCATATTCCCGGCGCAGGGACTCCAGAGTCACATCGGTGCCGACTTTGACATTGTTCTTCATTTCCACGCCCAGCGCAGCAATGGAGGCCACTTCGGCGGCCAGCACAGCCTTGGGCAGGCGATATTCGGGTATGCCGTAGCGCAGCATACCGCCCATTTCGGGCATCATATCCAGCACGGTCACGCCGTGACCCTTCACGGCCAGCTGATAGGCAGCGCTCAGGCCGGCGGGGCCGCCGCCGACGATGGCTACCCGCTTGCCGGTGGCCGGAGCCAGCTCCGGACGATAGGGGTTGGGGCTGTTACGGTCGTTATCCGCGGCAAAGGCCTTCAGATAGGCAATGGACAGGGGCTGCTCCACCAGACCCCGGCGGCACTTGTCCTCACAGGGATGGGGGCAGACACGGCCGATGGAAGCGGGCAGGGGGATCTTCTGCTTGATGATCTCCACGGCACCGGAATCGTTGCCCAGGGCAATCTGCTTGACATAGCCCTGCACATCGGTGTGGGCGGGGCAGTTGAGGGAGCAGGGGCCCTTGCAGTCGCCGTCATGATCGCTCATCAACAGCTCCAGTGCGATTTTGCGGGCCTGCACAACACGGGCGGACTCGGTATTGATATCCATGCCGTCGGAGGCCAGCGTAGAGCAGGCGCGCATCAGCTTGGGCATGTTCTTTCCCTCCACCACGCACACGCCGCAGGCACCGTAGTGCTTCACCTCGGCCAGATGGCACAGCGTGGGGATGAAAATGCCGTTATGCTGGGCGATTTCCAGAATGGTCTGGCCCTTCTGGCCGACACATTCCACGCCGTTGATCGTAATTTTGATTTCACTCATCTTCAGGTCCTCCTTATTCCACCACCACGGCGCCCTTGCGGCAGGTGTGGATGCACTGGCCGCAGCGGATGCACACATTGGGGTCGATGGCGTAGGTCTTCTTCAGCTCGCCGGAGATGGCACCCACGGGGCACTTCTTGGAGCAGAGGGAGCAGCCAACGCACTTTTCCGGATCGATGGAGTAGGTCAGCAGTGCCGGGCACTCCTTGGCCGGGCACTTCTTGTCCCGGATGTGGGCTTCGTACTCATTGCGGAAGTAGCGGATGGTGGTCAGCACCGGGTTGGGGGCAGTCTGGCCGAGGCCGCACAGCGCGCCGTCCTTAATGGTGACGCACAGCTCCTCCAGCAGTTCGATATCGCCCTCACGGCCCTGCCCGTTGACGATCCGGTTGAGGATCTCACTCAGGCGCTTGGTGCCGATACGGCAGTGGACGCACTTGCCACAGGATTCCCGGGTGGTGAACTCCAGGAAGAACTTGGCGATGCCCACCATGCAGGTGGTCTCATCCATGACCACCATACCGCCGGAGCCCATGATGGCACCGGTGGCGCCCAGGGCACGATAGTCGATCACGGTGTCCAGCAGGTGTGCCGGGATGCAGCCGCCGGAGGGGCCGCCCATCTGCACAGCCTTGAACTCGTGGCCATCCCGGATGCCGCCGGCGATGCCGAAGATCACGTCCCGCAGGGTCTTGCCCATGGGGATCTCCACCAGACCGGAGCGGCGAACCTTGCCGGTGACGGCAAAGACCTTGGTGCCCTTGGAATTTTCGGTGCCCATGGCGGAGAAAGCGGCACCGCCGTTGTTGATGATCCATGTAATGTTGGCAAAGGTCTCCACATTGTTGATATTGGAGGGCTTCAGCCAGTAACCGGCCTGTGCCGGGAAGGGGGGCTTTAGCCGGGGCATGCCACGGGAGCCTTCCAGAGATTCAATCAGCGCGGTCTCTTCGCCGCAGACGAAGGCACCGGCACCGGCCTTAATGCGCATTTTGCAGCTGAATCCGGAGCCCAGAATGTTTTCACCCAGAATGCCCCGCTCCTCTGCCTGCCGGATGGCGTTCTGCAGACGGACGATGGCCAGCGGATACTCCGCACGGACATAGACAATGGCTTCCTTCGCGCCGATGGCGTAAGCGCCGATGAGCATGCCCTCGATCAGGCTGTGGGGGTCGGACTCGATGACGGCACGGTCCATGAAGGCGCCGGGGTCGCCCTCGTCGGCGTTGCAGATCAGGTACTTTTCCTCACCCTCGGACTGACGGGCGGCATTCCACTTGAACCAGGTGGGGAAGCCGGCACCGCCACGGCCGCCCAGACCGGAGATCTTGATTTCCTCAATGACCTGCTCAGGGGTCATGGTGGTAAGTACCTTTTTCAGGGCCTGATAGCCGTCTCCGGCCATGTAATCATCGATATCCTCGGGATCGATGATGCCGCAGTGCCGCAGGGCAATGCGGGTCTGCTTGGACAGGAACTGGGCATCATCCTCGGAAATGACCAGATCGCCCAGCAGGGAATAGTCCCCCTGCTCCACAGCGGAGACGATGGTGTCCGCCTGCTCGGGGCGAACCTTGACGCAGCGGTAGAGGGTGCCGTCCGGGGCGTAAACGTCCACGATGGGTTCCAGATAGCAGATGCCGATACAGCCGGTGATGCCCAGCTTCGCGGCGGCGCTGCCCTGCAGCCGCTGCTCCAGCGCGGTATATACCGCACCGGCACCGGCAGCCAGACCGCAGGAGCCTTCGCCAACAATAATTCTGGCGTTCATTTACATACCCTCCTTTTTCCGAATATCCCGCAGGATGGTTCTGACCTTGTCCGGGGTCAGGGAGCCGTAGGTGTCCTCGTTGATCATCATCACCGGGGCCAGCGAGCAGCAGCCGAGGCAGGAGACGATGCTCAGGCTGAACAGCCCGTCGGCGGTGGTCTCGTTGTTGCCGATGCCCAGCTCTTCGGAGACGGCCTCGATGATCCGCTCCGCGCCGTTGACATAGCAGGCGGTGCCCTTACATACCATAATCAGGTATTTGCCCACCGCCGTGAAGCGGAACTGGGAATAGAAGGTGGCAACGCCCATGATCTTGGCGGGGGTCAGGCCCGTGCGCTCCGCGATGTGGTACACCGCGTCGATGGGCACATAGCCGTAGATCTCCTGGGTTTTTTGCAGGATGGAAATGAGGCTGCCCTTGACATCGGCGTACTGATCCAGCACGGGCTTCAGCAGGGACAGATCCACACTCTCATGATTGCAGCAGCACATGGATTACACTCCTCTTGATTGAATTTGGATGCCGCGCGCAGTCAAATCGCGGGGGCACCAGCTGTGGGCGGGATACTTTTTCGCCCATTTTTTACCGAATACCATTATAACAGCGCTTTCCCGGAAATGCAACAGGAAGTTTGTGAAAAATGAACCCCCGCCCCACGAAATCAAAACCCCCAGACCACCAAATTCAGCCAGTTAGCCATAGCTAACCGTAAAATCCAAACTTTTCCAACACACCCCCGCCTAGCCAAAGAAGATATACACCTGCGGGATCATTTCGGTCAGGAAAAAAGTCCTTGTAGAGATCGTTCTTGGCGACCAAATGAGATATTTGTTAATTCGAAAAATATCTTTTTCGTATCTCAACGAAACTTTCCAAAAATGCAAGTATATTTTTGCAATAACAAGTCGAATACTTCTAAGAAAATCCTGGAATGAATCTGCTACTATAATTGAAAGAAAAGTTGAAATTATTCCGGATCATGGGAATAATTCCAACTTTCGTTTTTGCGCAGTGCCGCTTTCGTGGCTAATATGGCTGGAGATGTTGCCCGGAGTGCCCGATTCGGCAATCTTATTGTTCAAATAATATTCCCCTTGAAACCCCAATTAGAATTTAGCATTTCAACATTTTTCTGTTGTAGTCGCAGCTTCTCTGATATAAGAGCGATAAATTCCGAATTTGTGGGTTTTCCCTTGGTATTGCTCACGGTGTAGCCGAAGAAGCGCTGGAGGGTATCCAAATCCCCTCTGTCCCAGGCAATCTCGATGGCGTGCCGAATAGCCCGCTCCACGCTGCAGGAGCTAGCGGAATATTTTCGTGCAATCCTGGGATAGAGAATCTTGGTAACGCGGTCTATAGCATCGTGGTCTTCTACAGCAAAAGCAATAGCATCGCATAAATACTGATAACCCTTAATGTGGGCGGGAATACCAATCTCATGGAGAATAGAGGTTACAGAAACATTAAGTCCCGAGGGTTCCAGAGTATGCAATAGAGGCGTAGTGGACGGGGTTAGCTGAATAATCCGGCGGATTACCGACTCAGTTTTGAAGGGCTTAATCATGAGATAATCCACGCCACGTTCCACACAGAGCTTGACTGCCCACTCTGGAGCAAAGCTGGAAACAACCATAATAAGGGGCTTTATTGACAGAGTACGCAGCTTATCCAAGACCTCCAGACCATCTACGGACCGCAGGACTAAATCCATAACAATGATGTCACAATTTGCGCTGAGAGACAATAGTTCATCGCCATCTCCAGTCTCTGCCACAACAGTCAGAAAAGGAATGCTATTGATGGCTTGAACTAGCCGCTGCCGGTCTTCAATACGAGTATCCGCCACGATTACACTTTTCTTTTGCATAGGTTGTCCAACTCCTTAAACGAATAAATAAACCGCAGGGAAAGAAAAAATAGGGACTTGTATTTCCAAATCCGCCATGCTATAATGTGAGTGCAATTACAATTACACTTTTGAAAGGAATGAGAATATGTCACCCAAGGGAAAACAGCCTAGCGGTCTGTTGACACAGCAAAAGATGCTACGCAGTGCAGTAATGCTGTTCATGGAAAAGGGATATGAAGGCGCAACTACTGCAGAAATTGCCCGCAAAGCTGGAATGACCCCCAGTTCTTTCTTTCGGGCCTACAGCAGCAAGGAAGCACTGCTTCTGGAACTGGTGAAATGGATTTTTGTTAGCCAGTATGATCTAGCACAGCAGATTAGCGAATCGGAAGATTTTATGTTGGTTTGTGCTGTGGAGGGTGCTTTGGAGCTGTATACTGCAGAAATGAATGAGCAACTGCGGGAAATGTACGTGACTGCTTACAGCCTTCCTTCCACCAGTATGTATATCTATCGGGTCATGTCAGAGCGGCTGTATCAGGTGTTCCATAGCTTCCAGCCGGAGGCGAAGGCAAAAGATTTTTATGAAATGGAGATTGCTTCGGCCAGTATGATTCGAGGGTACATGGCGGTTCCCTGTGATATGTATTTCACCATCGAGGATAAAATCACCAGGTTCCTGGATTGTGCGCTGAAATTATACAATGTAGGCGAGGAGGAGCGCAGGCGAATCATTGATTTAACTCTTTCCATGAATCTTCGGAAGATTGCGGAAGATATTGTTAGCTCCACCATACAAAAGGTTGAAAAGGGACTTCCCATTACAGGACAACTGATTTATTGAAAAAGTAGAGCGGGATACCGCTCTGCTTTTTTATAGCAGCGCAGAAGAAGTATGTGACTGTATTTGTCATATACTATGTAAATCACATGCGATCGGACTTGTGATTGCAAACACATAATAACACACAACTGGCCTTTTCGCAAGCAAAAAATTTATTCTATTATGATTTTGTGAATTTGACGAATTTTGCAACAAAAACAAGAGAAAATCCGGCACTTCATAGTCAAGTATAACAACATTCCCCGAGAAAGAGGAATGCTTCGGGTTGCAATATAAAGCATAACACTTCAAATGAGGTCTCATATAACCATAACTCACCGAGAAACAAGATTGATGTACATCCCGCCCATAATGGACTGAAGAATTATCATTGGTGGTACGTGACAGATGAAATGTTGCCGGAAAGTAATGTGTACTTTTCCAAGAATCCATTTCCATAAAAACTACAAAAATTATACAAAATTCGACATGATTCCACTTCTAATCGTGCTATGATAAGGGAAAAGATAAAAAGTGGGTGGTTATTACGCTGGGACATCGGATTGCCTTCTTGCGACACAATAATGGATTGACACAGGCAGAGCTAGCTAGGGATTTGAACATCAGTCCTAGCGCGCTAGGCATGTATGAACAGGGGCGGCGGAATCCACCCAATGATATTTTGGTAGCCCTGGCGCATCGGTTTCGGGTTTCCACGGATTATTTACTGACAGGAAATATTTATGAACAAGAAGATTACCAGTTGTTGGGAAGGCTACTGCAGGAGAACAGTATCAAATCTGTTATCCCGGTGATGTTCCTAAAAGAACAGGGAACTATAGTTTTACAAGTGGATTTAGAAAAAAAGGGCTCAGAACGTTTATAACCATTTTAGACAGATATATTAGCCGCGGATCCGCCAATTAATTGGAAAATGATATGAGTTATTGTTGCAGATATGCTAAGTTCCTTATTTTGCCTCTACCCCAACTATTGACATAGAACCGCAAAAAGACGCCTATTGTTGGGCGTGACAAATGTCAGCCACTCAATAAGCGTCTTTTTTATGACTATATTCAGTTTGGGCAGCGTCGGATGCGCTATTGCCTGCATGATGATATGCTGTTATGTTCCAAAAAGAGAGCGTGACGCTTGCTATTGGGTTCGTTTATAAACTGCACTTTCTTTCTATAACGGCACAACAAAGCGGCGGAGCGTCTCGGGTTGATCACAACAAACATTTTCGCTTGTTTCCGTTTGACTTCATCGAGCGATAGATAATGATCGTCTATATAGAGGACATCCACTGAGCCTCGTCCATAGGGCATATTCGGATCGGATATATTCGAAACGGTCAAAGACATAGCTGCCGTGACCTCTGGGGCGGAAATTGGGAATACGGGTCATGAGCCTTTTGATTTCTTTTTCCGAGCAGTAGGTATTGAAAATCATAAAATTTTTCTCCTTTGTCGTGAAAATAAAAAAAGCAGACCGTCTTGAGAAAAATCTCGAAACGATCTGCTCGATGGTAGCAAAAAAGCGCATAGGATTTTTCGTTTCCTATGCGCTTCAGGGTGGGATATTTGGTTGTGCAGGAGTTCAAATACGCAAAACAGGGCAAAATAGCCTTTTTATATCTACATTTTTGCAACTTAAAATTTCACCCATAAAAAAGCGAAAAAGCCTTGAAAAATCAAGGCTTTTTCCGGCGATATCTTTTTTATCGCCCATTGATGGTACACCGGAAGGGACTCGAACCCCCAACCCTCGGAACCGGAATCCGATGCTCTATCCATTGAGCCACCGGTGCATTTGCTTTTAGCCTGCTTATTATAGCAGGCTTTTTCCGATTTGTAAAGAGGTTGGAAGAAAGTTTTTCGCCCACCGTGTATGTGCTAAAATGATGTGAACCAAATAAAGATGAGAAGTCGCCCTTGATGTG
>CAZSTD010000042.1:0-16237 GCA_964609645.1 uncultured Blautia sp. | reverse complement strand
GGTATGATAGGGGTCTCCAAAACCTTTGGTGGGAGTTCGATTCTCTCATCCCCTGCTTAGAGAAGAAAGCTTTTTACGAAGCTTTCTTTTTTTGTTTTCACTTTCAAGCACAAGAAAGCGCCGTCGGACGGTCTCTCCTATAAAAAAGATGCAGGACAACTATCCCGCATCTTTTCTCTATCGCTTTATATCATTTCGTTTTACAGATATTTCTCAAGCGCCGCAGCGATCCCGTCTTCTTCATTTGACAGTGTGATCACATCCGCCACTGCCTTTAATTCCTCTGTGGCATTTGCCATTGCCACACCGATCCCTGCGTATTTGATCATGGATTCGTCATTTTCGCTGTCGCCGAACGCAATCATCTCTTCTCTCTTGTATCCCATAGCAGAGAGAACCGTATCCAATGCTTTCGCTTTATCAATACCCTTTGGCGTAAATTCATAATAAAAATCAGCAGTAAACATGGCATTGAGCATATCCTTAAATGGTTCTCTCATCTGCTCAAAGTGTTCTTTGAGATAAGCCGGGTCTCCTGCTGTCAAGATCTTATTTGGTTCCCAGTTTGCAAAACCTGCCAGATCCTCCACTTCACTGATCTTATAATGGCAGTTATTCGCTTCATACTCAACCACATCAAGCGCATTTCCTTTGTATGTTACCATAGCATTCTTCTGATCTGCCACATACATATAGTCCCCTTTGTAAAGCACAGGACTGACTTTGAACTTTTTCATATGCTTCAGAACTGCCTTAGCCTGCTCGATCTGCATGGTTTCGTTGAACAGGATCTCTCCTGTCTGTCCATCAAACACTCTGGCTCCATTGAAGCAGACACAAAGGCCATGATGTTTGTCAAGCTCCAGCTCCTCCACATACTGTTTTAACCCTCTGTCCGGTCTTCCGGACGCTATAACCAGGCGAACGCCTTCTTCCTGCGCTTTCTTTAAAGCAGCTTTTGTCTTTGGCGTAATTTCTTTTTTGCTGTTTGTCAGTGTACCGTCAATATCCAGTGCGATCACACGAATACTCATCTTTTTCCTCCCGCTTTATCTATGCATCTATCACTTTTTCTACATTTTCACCAACACGGATCTCCATGCAGGAGTGAGTATAACACAACCGCTATGCTTTCCACAAGGACCATATTCCTGTAGGGGCTTCTTTTTACCTCAGATCAGTCACTGTGCATTTTTATAGTCTTTTGCCAGAAGCTTTGCAAACTGTACGGCACCTGCGTGATTGAGATGTTTTTTATCCATGAACATCTCTACCTGCAAAGTATCGTAAATATCCGGTCGGGCAGTCATATTATAATTATAAAGACCCGCACCAATTTCTTCGCAAAGCTCCTCCAAAAACAGATCCATATCTGCCAAGTCACCCTGCTTTTCGGCAAAACATTCCGCATGAGGAAATACTACGATAGAAAATTCAATCCCTTTTTCCTCACACAAGGCTGCCATCTTTCGGATATCATCCACATTTTCTTCTACGATCTTATCCCTGCTCCAGATGTTATTAGAAGGGATCTTATTGCCTTTGATCTTTCCGTTAAAAACCTTACTGGTACTTTCTGATCCCATTCCATAGTAATCGTACCGCGCATTTTCATGCTGGATCCGATCCTTAAAATCATCCGATAATTTATAATCCACATTCTGTTTGATCGTCTCCAGATCCAGAAGATCATCCGTACGCGCCGTACAGAAAATAAGGGATTCCCATTCCTTCGGTTCTGCGGATGTCATCAAAAAGCGCAGTTTGCCAGAGTAGGACTGTATCATTTTCATAACTCTGACCTTCGCAGAGGTATCCCTGTTTTCTGATGATGATACAAATGTGTTCACACCGATCCCGAAAAATACTCTTTCTACAGGATTGTCCTTGATCACATCCTCCAGCAGATAATAAGAACCAGATACCGGCTGTGAGGAAGTCGCGAGATTAAAACAAGTGGAATCCAGCTCCTCTCCCAGTGTCTGACCATCCATCCCTACGTGCATCAGGGAAGTTCCCAAAAGTACCGTCTCGATCGTTCCCTCAGAGTCTTCCAGCTCTGCACAGGCCAGAAGGATATTGTCTCTGACAGACTCATACAAAAATTTGCCGCTTTCATTGATCCCATACAGCAAAAATGAAATTGCCAGAAGTCCTGCTGCCAGCTTTAAGATCTCTTTGCCCCTGTCACAGATCCAGCGAAGTCCTTTAGAATCTCGCATATTCAAATCCTCCTGTCACTACCATGTCAAAATTCCCTGTATAGATCAGCAAGATCAACAAGATCAAATAAATTCCCCAGCGGACCAAGATCGGTGTTTTTACAAGAACTGTTCCAGCTGCATACCCCCGTTCCTGCACAATACTAACGACAAGGAATAGCAACAAACCGATCCCTGCAAAAAGAAGCTGTGGCCATTGCGTCTCCATAAAGAATGCTGAGTACGTAAAAGCTGGATCAAAGTGCAAAAAGATCTTCTTTAAGATAGAAAAGCTCTGTCTCGTCGTCTCTGCACCCGGAAAAACCTTCAGCAAAGCTACGATCAGAAAGGTTCGAAGCATACAAAAACCCTTCCACCACCATGCGCTCTCCTGAATGCGGAGAGTTTCTTTTATCTTTTTCAGCCATGGCTCCATAACCACACCAGCGATCAAGATCACACCATTGGCAACGCCCCACAAAATATAACGCCAGCTTGCATCATGCCACAGCCCGGTGCAGAACCACACGATCACCATCGCATAGACAACCGGAAATATCTTCTTGATCCTAGGGGAAAAGAAACGTTTGCCCACTCGTCCAAACCACAGTGCTCCCTTTGACAAAGAGGCTGGATAAAATACATAATCGCGAAACCAGGAGCTCAGCGAGATATGCCACCGTCTCCAGTACTCTCCCAGTGAACCGGAAAAGAACGGACGTTTAAAGTTTTCCATCATTCGGATCCCATACATCTGAGAGATTCCGCATACGATATCTGTATATCCGGAAAAGTCCGCATACATTTGCAGCATCATATAGATGCATCCCAAAAATAAGGTAAAACCGCTCACCTGGCCATAATTTTCAAAAATGCCATTTACCAGCGGTTTCATATTGTCTGCGATCACAGCCTTTTTAAATAATCCCCACAGGATCTTTCTGCACCCGGAGGCTATATTCTCAAAATAAAAGCGATGTCCTGCAAAAAGCTGCGGTGCCATGTCCGGATATCTGCCGATCGGTCCCTGTGTAAGCTGTGGATAATAAGTGACAAACAACAGAACTTTCAGAGGATTCTTTTCCGGCTTGACCTTTCCTTTGTACACTTCCATCGCATATCCAATGCTCTGGAGTGTATAATAGGAAATTCCAAGTGGAGCAAGAAATCCGAGTGGCTTGACTGGTGAGATTCCAAACACTCCCAGTCCAAGATTGAGATTTGCTACAAAAAAGTCTCCATACTTGAGCACCAATAAGATCCCTAGATTAAAGACAATGATCCCGATCAGCCATCTGCGGCAGATCTTCTTTGTTCTTTCCTTTTTTTTCTTCCGTTCCCCACGTGTCAGAACCTCTGCATGCTCTTTTAATTCCCGCTCCAGTTTCTGTATCTGTGCAGACATTCCCAGCGTTCCGATCGTCAGAGAAAGACTCGTCGCAAAGATATAGACATAATTATGTACGCCCATCAGCCAGTAAAACCACAGACTGACTCCCAGAAGAAAAAACCACTGGCACTTTTTCGGCACAAGATAGTAAAACAGTACCGATATCCCTGCCAGCATCAGAAAAGCAAGCTGATTTACAGACATCCGCTTAATCCTCTTTCAACTTCTGGATCAATTTCTCCATCGCACTGACGGAATTGAAATTCTCTGGTTCGATATCATCAAAATCCACTTCAATATCAAACTGATCGTTCATCTCACCGATCAAAGATACCAAGTCAAAGGAATCTAAAATCCCATCTTCGATCAGTTTGTCTTCTTTTTCAAAATCCAGTTCTGGACGTAATTCCTGTAAAATGTTCATTAATTTTTCTCTCATGTTCGTTAACTCCTATCTTCTTTTATTTATTTCGTCATGGCAACTCTGAACAAGGTTTCAAAGTTAATATAAATCTATAGTCCCGGCGGATGAGCGTAAGCTGATTTTTGTCCCGCTGTGTCAGGTTCTGGGAGCTGTTTGTTATCCGCTCGATCTTATATTTCCGGATCATAAACTTCTCGCCCTCAAGCACAAGGGTTGGGCGTTCCATCACCTTTAAGATCCCGTAATCCGTCGCACGCAAAAAGCGGCTCATTTTCTCCGCACTCCACTCCAGATCAAGTCTGCCCTGCGCCGGCATCTCCCAGGAATAGTGAAATCCTTCTTCCTTATAAAAACCCTGCGCATGATACTTAGCACTTCCATCGAGTACCTTAGGTATGATCTCGGCAAATCCTTCACTTGCTGCCTCGATCTGCTGGCGGAAGAGTTCATAAGCGGTCGTTGTCTCTGTGATTGGCACAGTCTTTTGAAGCAGGATCTCCCCTGCATCCACCTGCGCAGTCATTTTGTGCCAGGTGATCCCGGATTTCATATCACCTTCATAGATCGCCCAGCTCTCCGCATTCCTGCCTTTATGTCTGGGCAACAATGCCTGATGACAGTTTAAGGCAAGGATCTTCTCATTTTTTAAAACTGCTTCCGGGAGAATGACCGGATTGATCGCACTGATCAACAGCGTTTCCTTTTTTTCCTGTGCAAGGCTCGAAAAAAGAGTATACCGATCCAGTGCACTGCAAGGAAATCCTTTCTTTTGCGCCTGCAGCAGTGTCATTCTGGAAACATTTGGACTTGCCTCATACCCTTCGTATGGGATTCCAAAATGTGAAGCCATCTCCAGACAGTCCAAAAAGAGCTTTCCGGTCCCAAGGATCACGATCCTCTCATATTTTCTGCCCATCTATAAATTCCTCTCTCAGTCGTTTTCTGTCTAGTTTCCCATTTTTATTCAGCGGAAGCCTTTCCATAAATATGTAACGGTTCGGGCACATATATTTCGGCAGATCCATCTGCAGCTTGGCTGCGATCTCCTTGGTCAAGTCTTCCTTTGCCTCATAAAACATATAGAGTTTTTCGTGCTTTTCATCATAGATGCAGCAGTTTCTGGCTGAAAATGCCAGACTGTCCATCACTCTCTCCACTTCCTCAAGCTCGATCCTATGTCCCATATGTTTGATCTGGAAATCTTTTCTTCCCGCAAAGTAGAGTTCTCCGTCGATCCATTTGCCAAGGTCTCCTGTGTGATAGATCCTTTCCGGATAGTTCGGGTTTAATGGATTCTGCGTAAATGCACGTTCTGTTGCTTCCGGATTTCGATAATATCCCAGCGCCAGGGAGCTTCCCTTCACACAGATCTCTCCCGTCTCACCCTCCTGCGCCAGAGACTGATCCTTTTTCAACAAAAAGACCTCTGTATTGCAGAATGCTTTGCCGATCGGAATCTCTTCCGTCCCTGTAAATTCTCTATCTACGATATAGTAAGTACAATTGCAGGTAATCTCCGTAGGGCCGTACAGGTTGACAAACATCGCATCCGGAAGATTTTCTCTCCAGTAATTTAGTACCTTCACAGGCATCACCTCACCGGAAAACATGATCTTTTTCAGATATTCCGGCTTCTGACGCTTAAATCCCCGAAATCCCGCAATGATCGCCAGCGCAGACACTGCCCAGATCGTAACAGAAATCTTTTTTTCATTCATATACGGAATCAGCAGCTTCGGAAAGGAGATCAGCTTCGCAGGCACGATACACAAAGATGCGCCATTTTTCAGAGTCGAATAGATATCCTTAACCGAAACATCGAAGTCAAACGGTGCCTGATTTCCAAATACATCTTCACTGTCAAATCCAAAACTTGCGGAAAACTGCTCTGCCAGATCGATCACTGATCTGTGGCTGATCAGTACACCTTTCGGTGTCCCTGTTGAGCCAGACGTGTAGATCGCATACAGTGGGTCTGTATCCAGATGTGATCTGCGGATCTGTTCCAAAAGTGCATCATCCGGCACTGTATCGAGTGCATTCTCCATCCATTGTACATTCTGCTGCCTGCATTTGATCAGAAATCCCTCATCCGCTTTTTCTGCCAGGATCACTGACGGTTCCACACTGCTTAGGATCTTTTTGATCCTTGCCGGAGGAAGATCTTTACTGATAGGTACATAAAAATTCCCGCTGTAGATCACACCCATAAATAGGATAAGACTCTCGATCTTTCTGTCTATGATCACAGCTACCGGCGTGTTTTTCCATCCATTCTTTCCAAGGAAGGTGCCGATCGCTTTTGCCTTAGCGATGCATTCTCTGTAAGTGATCTGATGCTCTGTATCCGAAAAAAGAACTTTATCCGGAGTGTTTGCACCTGCCCGTTCCAGATATTCAAGAACATTCGTGACCATCTTTTACCTCCAAGATCCGCTCATAAAAACGCTTCTCAAGCTCAGGATCTACCTCTGTATAACGAGCTCTGTCCGTTTCAAGCTCTGTGGCAGCTTCCTCTTTTGTCATCTCTCCGCTTCGCACGAGAACAGCCAGCTCTCCTGTACGGATTGGAAAACCTCTCTTTTTTATGCTAAAGTTCTCAGCCATCGCATGTGCCCAGCAATCTGCATGAGGGATTCCACTCTTTGGACGAACCCAGTTGAGTTCTTTTTCGAGGAATCGCATAGTCTCCTCCTCAGACACATCATGGTATGCAAAATAGGAAAGAGATGTCACTTTGACATCCGGCAGATAATCCACTCTGCCTCTGGAAGCCAGCTTCTCCGAGAGTCTCCCAAACATCTGATACTCAAATTTCAAAAGATTATCAGAGATATCAAAAGGCTCGATACCTCTCTCCTCAAGTGCAGTCTGCAAAATCTGTCCTCTCGTTCTTCCATTTACGATCAGTGGGATGTTCAGCTTCCCTGCGATCTTATGGCAATAGTAATGCATATAGTGGAAGCAGACAGAGCAAAAATTTTTCAGCACAGAAACACTTTTGGTATAAACCTTGCGCAGTTCATCCTCGCGCATCCGCACAGTCAAATGATCCACATTTAATTTCTGCAGTGCTATGTCAATATTGTTTCTTCCATATTCTGTGTGAAATCCATTTTGGAAGGTTACTGCGAGCACACGCAGTTTATAGACATTTTTCATCTGCCATATGATATAGGTACTGTCTTTTCCTCCGCTGAATCCGACAATACAGTCATACGGCGCGTTTAATTCTTTTGCTTTCTGTTTTCCAAGTTCGATCTGCTGTTCAAAGATCGCGTGTCTGCGCTCCTTGTCCTCCAGCATTTCTTTGTGCTCCTCATAAAATCCGCAGTAATTGCAAGTTCCATCTTCCTCAAACCTGATTCCCGGATAAATTTCCGGCAATCCGCAGGTTTTACAATATTTCATAAAAAAACCTCTCTTAACAGCGTATTTGTGATCGCTCACAATTCTCCACCATTATGAAAGGTCTTTGTGTAATCTTTGTGAAATATTTATGTAATATTTTCAAAACCAGGATGCTTTTCAGATCCCTTACTGCCCCAAGAGCAAAGCTTCTTCCCTTCTGATATAAAATCCAATCTCCACTCCTGTGTCCATATTTTTGACAAACACACCGCCGCCGTGCGCCAGTGCCGTCTGCTTGACGATCGAAAGCCCGATCCCAAAGCTGTTTTTGTGCCTTGTTCTCGCACGGTCCGCTTTATAAAACTCATCCCATATCTTTTCCTGCTCCTCTTTTGGGATCGAGCTTCCCTCGTTCGATACACTAAAATATATATCACGATCTGTTTCCCATGCGTGGATACGGATACTTCCATCCTTGAGACCGTAGCGCACCGCATTTTTTACCAGATTATAAAGTGCGCGCTCAAGCATTCCGAAATCCCCCTGAAAAGCTGTCTCTACCTCATTATCCTCCAGGTACTCTCCCTTATGCTCTGACATTTCCAGCCCATAGCTTCTTTGCACGGCTTCAAAGAGAGTTTCCACTGATACTTCTGTGCGCTCCAGTGCTTTTTGCCCTTTTTCACACACAGAGGTATACAGCATCTGCCGGATCAGTTCGTCCATCCGCTCTGCTTCTCTGGATATGATCGTGCAGTACTTTTTTAATTTCTCTGGCTGCTTTTGTGCAATGTATTCCATATTTTCGGAATATCCCATGATCACCGCGATCGGAGTTTTCAGCTCATGGGAAATATTTCTCATAAGGATCTTTCGGTTCTCCACATCCTGCTGCAGATCATCCAGTGCCTCTTTGAGTTTATCTGACATCTGATTTACGGATTCCGCCAGCTCTCCCAATTCATCTTTGGAGTGAACGATCGCTTTCTCCTCAAAATCCAGCTTTGCGATCTGTCCGGTCACGCGATTGATCTCACGGATCGGCCCGACCATCTTTCCGCTCAGGATGATCAAGATCATGATCCCCAGCAGCAAGGTCATGACCGTCGCCATGATAAAGCATCTCTCAATAATATAGATACTACTCTTAAATCCAGTGACTGATCTGCGCACCACCACATATCCTTTTTCAGGAACTTTTTGGATATCAATAAAAGAAGCGATATTATCGTCGTCCAAATCACTGACAAATATCCGTCCTGTACTCTCAAGCTCCGATCGTGCATTCAAGATCACATCCTGGCTCTTTTTGCTCAGTGTCCCTTTTTCTCTCTCGAACTTGCGCATACTGTATAAGATCCGATAGTTCTCATCTGTCACAGCAACCGAAATATTGCTTTTAAAAGCAAGGCTTTCTATCTCCGCTTCACCGAAATCCCAATCTGTCCGTTCCAGCTCCGCAAGGATCTCTCCTGCGATATCATCCATTCTGTCCCGGTTCCATTGATCCATCATCCGATTCTGTAAAATACTTGCCAAAAAGAGAAGAAATGCCAAAAAACCAGCGATCAGAAAAATTCCTACAAAAATATATTTTTTTCTCAGCGTGATCTTCATTGGCACTCCTTAAAAATGTATCCCATTCCACGCACTGTATGGATATAGTTTCCACAGATCCCAAGGTCCATCCGCAGCATCTTGATATGTGTGTCGATCGTGCGGATATCACCTTCATAATCAAATCCCCATATCCGTTCCAGAATCTGATCTCTGGTCAGTACGATATTTTTATTTTCCATAAGGTAGGTCAAAAGCTGATACTCTTTATTCGTCAACTCCACTCTTTTTCCTTGCACATACACACTGCAGGAGTCCAGATCTACTTCCAGATCTCCAATGCACTGTGTGCGCTTTTCTTCCGATCTGTGTGTTCCCTTATATTTCAAGGCAGCATGGACCCTGGCAAGCAAAAGCTCATTGTGAAATGGCTTGCTCACATAATCACAGGCTCCCTGTTCAAATCCTTCCAACTCATTCTGCGGAGATCCCAGCGCTGTCAGAAGGATGACCGGGATATCCGAAGTGCTCTGCATCTCCCTCAGCACTGCGATCCCATCTCTCCCCGGCATCAAAATGTCAAGGATCACCAGGTCGATATCAGGCACTTTTCTATACTGTTCCAAAGCCCGGATCCCATCTTCGGCTTCTATCACTTCATACCCTTCCTGTTCCAAAATATCATGCAAAAGCTCCCGTAGCAGATCATCATCATCCGCGATCAGTATTTTTTTCGACATTTTAACTCCTTCCAGCTTTCATTTGTTCTCTTTTTTATATTTGGATCATCTTCATTCTGTTACAATAATAATACATCATTTTTACTTTTGCAATATTTTTGTAATAATCCAACAAAAAACTCGCCGTCTCCGCACACTTAACAGGTAAGTGTCAGAGATGACGAGTTTCTTTATGAGCTTAATTATTATGTAACGATAGACTTAATCTTATTTGATCGCACCCTCAACCATACCGTTCATGATCTGCTTCTGAGCAAGTAAGAAGACGATGACCATCGGGATCATTGCAAGGAATGCAGCAGTAAGGATCAAATCCCACTGTTTTACATAAGAACCTACAAAGGCCTGTACAGCAACCGGAAGTGTCTTAACTTTACCATTCTGTCCAAGCATCAAGGATGGCAGAAGGTAGTCGTTCCAGATCCACATACCGTTCAAGATCGTAACTGTAACAATGACCGGTTTCAGAAGAGGGAAGATGATGCGGAAGAAAGTTCCTTCCGGTGAGCAGCCATCGATCGCTGCTGCTTCTTCCAGTTCATATGGAATACCTTTGATAAATCCAGTTAAGATAAAGACTGTCATCGCACCACCAAATCCACAGTACGCAAATACGATACCAGGGATGGACTGCAGCATGGAGATTCCAAGGAACTTACCTACATCACGGAAAGTAGATACCAGAGGAAGCATAACTACCTGGAAAGGAATCGTCATAGATGCGATAAATGTCATATAAATAATGGTAGACCATTTTGTTTTATTACGGCAGATGACCCATGCAGCCATACCGCCGAACAGCGCAAGGAGGACAAGTGAAAGCACTGTGATCACTGCAGATGTTCCAAATGCACTCCAGAAGCTGAAGTTTGAGTTGTTTACTACATTTGAGATATTTGTCTTAAACTGTGCAAAGCTTGCACCAGCCATACCGACTGGGTTTGAAACGATGCTGTTTGCATTTTTAAACGTATTAACTAATACCAAATAGAACGGAGATAAGACGTACGTTGCAATCAAAATACCGACAATTGTAAGAATCACTTTTGGACTTTTCTTTGTAACCATTACATTTCAACCTCCCTCTTATTGGAAATTCTAACCTGAATGATAGATACTGCAGCCAGGATGATAAAGAACAAAATCGCCTTAGACTGTCCAAGTGCGTAGTTGTTCTTGGAAATCGCTGTGTTATAAATATTCAGTGCGAGCATCTGTGTACCGTTTGTCAGATATGTGCCAAAGAAGTTTGTCACAGAACCAGTACCGTTTGTCAGCGCCATGTTAACGTCGAACTGCTTGAACGCAGATGTCAGCGTCAAGAATGTACAGATCGTGATCGTTGCTGCGATCATAGGGATCTTAATCTTAAACAGTGTTGTCACTGCATTCGCACCGTCGATCTGGGATGCTTCCAGAACATCCTTCGGAACCTGTGTCAGACCTGTTACATAGATCAGCATGATATATCCTGCATACTGCCAGATATATACTACGATGATCGCCATCATCGCTGTTGTCGTTTTGGACAGCAGTGAAATGTTGTTTGTCATTTTGATCAGTACGTTGTTAAATACAAACTGCCATACATAACCAAGTACGATACCACCGATCAGGTTTGGCAGGAAGTAGGCAGCTCTAAAGAAAGAGATCCCTTTGATATTGGAAGTACAAAGCAGCGCCAGTAAAAATGCTACTACGTTTACCAAGATCATATTAAGGACAACAAACAGGATCGTAATGATCAGGGACCACAGGAAACTTGTCTCACTGAACATTGCTTTGTAGTTTGATAATCCAACAAATCCTGTCATCTTAACTCCGTTCCAGTCTGTAAAGGAGTAGAAAACACCCAGACATAACGGAATGATAACGGTTACTGCAAATGTAAATAATAATGGAAATACAAAAATAAAGTTAATAATGCTTCTGTGATATTTTAATGTTGGAAACAAATACATTCCCAGTAAAACAGCAACTGCACCGATGATCAGCGCAGGTCCTCTCCAGCTTGCATCACTTCCAGTAATATCCTGGATCAGTGCTACAGCCAACAAAATGATACCTGCCACAAGGCATGCTATAGATATTACTTTTTTACTTGTACTGTTTGTATTCATTTTGCCTTCACCCTTCCTAAATTTCTTTCATTCATCACCGAAATGGATCTGTCTATCCATCCGGCATACTGTGACCACAATTCCTCGATGCCTGTTGCCCGAAAATTACATACTTTTTCGGAAAACAAGGCAATAAAAGTGGGCGGCAACGAATCGCCGCCCATCTGTAAATCTCAAATCGATCAAATGATCTTCTCAAATGATCTGTCGATACAGCTGATTAGTTTGCGTATGCACCTTCAACAACCTGCTGCATAACTGTTACAAAGCTTTCAGCGTCAAGGCTTCCAGATGCGAAGTCAGCAAATACCTGACCTGTATAGTTCTGAGCAAGACCTTCTTTCTGCTCTAACCAGTGCCATGCAGATGTCTTTCCAGCAGCTACATATTCAGCGATTGTAGGAGCAAATGGGTCATCACCTACGATTGTGCAGGATTTGAATGGGCTTACGAATCCAGCTTCTTTTACAAGAACTTCCTGTGCTGCATCTGTTGTCAGCCACTGAAGGAATGCTTCTGCTTCTTCTACGTTACCATCTTTGTATACTGCCCACCAGGATGGGGAGTTTGTAAGGATTGTATCGATTCCTTCCTGGAATGCGTATGGGATCATACCAACTTCAAAGTTTCCAGCTTCATTATAAGCCTCTGCATCGTCACCTGTCATAGTAGCGCCGATCCAGGATCCCTGTGTAACGAATGCATACTGTCCAGCAGAGAAGTTAAGGATCTGCTGATCATATGTACCGGATACAAGGAGTGCTGGGTCTGAGTACTGATTCAGAAGACCAACAAAGTTAGCAAAGTCTGTGAAACGTTCTGTGTCAAGTTTGCCACCGTCGTTGAGCATATCGATATATTTTCTGTCGTCTCTTGCAAGACCTGCATCAAGGTAGTTTGCAAATACGTGGTTACCTGTAGACCAGTAAAGGTTTACTGGCTCTGCACAGTATCCAACTACTGCTGTGATTCCCAGTTCTTCTTTCTTGGAATCCAGTGTTTCGAATGCTTCTTTAATCGCATCCGGACCTGTTAATGTAGCTGGATCGATTCCTGCTGCATCCAGGATAGCTTTGTTATATGCAAGACCAACTGCCTCTGTTGTATATGGGAAACCGATTGTACCCTGTTCTTCATCAACATAAGCTGCATCTGTATCTGCTGCCCATGCCTGATCGCTCATATCTACTAACATACCTTCCCAGTTAGCGAAGTCAGTAGCACCGCCGTTTACGAAGATGTCTGGCATGTTATCGGACTGATAATATCCTTTGATCGTACCCTGGATATCGATTCCGCCACCCATGGATTCGATCTCTACTTTTGTACCTGTTTCTGCTTCATACATTTCTGCCAGTTTCTTTAACTGAGCGTCAACTTCGATCTTACCGTTTACAAGACGAATTGTGTCCCCTTCTGCCGCCTGTACAGAAACTGCTGCCGGAACCATAGATGCGATCATAGATACTGCTAAGAGTGTTGCAAAGACTTTCTTCTTCATTTTCGTCACCTCGTCATTTTTTTGCTCTTTTCTTCTACCTTTTGCGCATAAGGTTTTCTGATAGTTGTATCATAGCACGTTGTTTCTGAAATAGCAAGACCTTTTTCGCATAAGTTTTAATTTTTTTATTGATATTTTTTGCTCATTGTGCACTTTTTACAATTTTTCTATATTTTCTTCTGACACAATGTCCAAAAAACTATTTTTACCGCCCGTTTTTTTTAAAAAACCGCTATCACTTATCTATTTTTTCACCCATCACTCTTACACTGTCTCTTATGATCAGCTCTGTTGGAAGACAATAATTTTTCTTCCTTGGTTTTTCGCCACGGATCATCTTTTCCAGACAATCCACTGCGATCTTACCTTTTTTACCGACATCCTGCCGTATCGTTGTAAGTTTCGGCCGTACGATGCTCGCGGTATAATCATCATCATACCCCGCAAAAGACAGATCTTCCGGAATCCGCATACCTCTCTCCATAAAGTCGTTCATCAGCATGACCGCATAATAATCTGAGCAGCACATAAACGCTGTGTAATTTTGAGCTTTTTCATAAAGCTCCCGCATACTCTCCTCACTGCGCAGGATCCCCGGATGTATCATGATCAGATGGTCTTCTTCCGGTTCAATGTCATATTCCTTTAGCGCACGGATAAAGCCCATATATCTTTGATAATCCACGCCTTCCATATTATCGGCAAGAAATGCGACTTTCCTGTGTCCGCATTTTAAAATATAGCTTGCCAGTTCAAAGCAAGATCCCTCATCATCCAGTCCTACATTCACATAATCAGCTACAGTTCTGGGCGCATAGCTATCGATCAGGACCGCTGGTTTTTTATATTTCGTCTTGACCCAGGCAAAATCATCATGCAGCATTCCAAGCAAGATCAGGCCATCCACATTCCAAGTAGATACATAGCGCATCAATTCGATCACATCATCTGAAATATACAACATCATGAAATATCCTCTGGCGCGGATCTCCGCCTCGATCGCGCTCAATAAATTTCCATAAAAGGAATTTGCGATCAAATTGTCGCATCTGTCCCTACGTCCTTTGATCGCCACTCCTATGATCCCTGAACTGTTGCTCGCCAGATTTCTTGCACTGATATTCGGGACATATTCATATTCTTCTAGCAATTTCTGTACTCTCTCTACTGTTTTTTGTGAGACCTGTCCGGTCTTTCCATGTATCACATTCGATACGGTAGTCGTACTAAGGCCAAGCATCTCAGCCATATCTTTGATCGTAACCATTTCATTATCACCCCCGCAATTGTTGATCATATTTTACTATATTTATGATGTTTTCGCAATGTAAGCCCAAGCGCTCCATCCCCGATATTATACAAATACTTTGTATCAAAAAAGCTTCCATATTAATTAAATTAATTATAATTATATGCTCAATAAAAAATCCCGCAGGTTCCAGATATGTTTTCACATTATCTGAATCCCCGCGGGATCTTCTTGCTCTTATTCGTTCTTATCTTAATTGATCACGATCTTCTTTTCATCTGACCAAGAACTAAAATTCTTCTTTCCATTAATGTATATATACGCATGTGCTGTTGCAATATAAGTTCCAGGCTTTAGATCCAAAGAAGAAACTGTCACTTTTGATTTTTTATTATTCTTATAGGAATAAACTGCATAATCACCAAAATCCTGCGTATGATAGTCCCATTCTAGCTTTATATCATACCCTGTACTATATTTGAGAGGAGTTACCTGAAAAGTCAGCTTTCCATTTTCAGCTGAAATATCCTTTATCTCTACAAAATCCTGTTTTACATATTTCACCGAGATTTCCATAGTATTTGACCAAGGACCATACTTTTTTTTGCCATTTACTTTCTTCCAAGAGCGTACACGTGCATATCCTGAAATATACGGTGCTTTCTCAAATGTACAGCTCGTATATCTTGTATTTTTAGAAACTGAAACTTCTTTTCCAAGTCGATCCAATATCTGATACTGATAGCCAACAGCTCCTTCTACTTTATGATCCAACTTGATCGTTGTATATACAATACCATCTTTTACTTGTGCGGATGCAGATTTAACGTATGTACGGTTTGCTGCATCTTTTTTCGCTGTTCCCTGTGCTACAAATGGAATATCATTCATACGGCAATAATAATCTGCATAGGAATTCTTTTTTCCGTAAACTGTTAATTTAGAACAGCGAACAAACGCATCTCTTCCAATGGAGGTCACGCTTTCAGGAATATATACTTTTGCTAATTGTGAACAATCTCCAAATGCACATACTCCTATAGATTTTAAGTTAGAAGGCAACCTTATCTCTTTCAATGAAGAATTAGTATTAAATGCACCACTTGCTATTTTTGTAACATTCGAAGAAATGCTTACTTTTTTCACATTACTGCAACAAGAAAATGCTGCTGATGGAATGGTATTTACAGAAGCATTCCATACTATTTCTTCCAATTTAGGAAATATATAAAAGCATAATTCTTGCACCTTCGTAACTTTTGGAGTTAATGTGATTTTTTTTGCTTCGTATGCGTTTGCATTCGCATATTTTTGAGTCACATGCGCTTCCGTGATAACCAAATGTTCTGAACTTTTTTCCGTATTATCTGCCCATACTGTTGTTGAACCTAAAACACATATCAGCAAAACAGCTAGTAACATCTTCAGTTTCTTCATAAACGTATACCTCTCTTTCTATCAATAAGTCCTATTATTTTTAGGACTTATTGATATTATACGACATTATTTAGTTAAAGTCAACTGTAGAGTAGATCATAAATCGGTCTCTTGATGCTAACCCAGAAGATAAAGAAACATTTTGATTGAATACTGCAACCATATGTCCATTATCTAAAGCCATTGATTCCAATTCATAAGAGTTATACGTTTCACCAGCTTTATTATTTTTTGGCATATTTGTTACAAATCCAAAATCTGGCTTTA
>CAZSTD010000041.1:14319-16249 GCA_964609645.1 uncultured Blautia sp. | reverse complement strand
AGGTGCAGGCGGGAACGCTGGATGCGCTGGTCATGCCGGAGGCTCTTTACCAGAATTTGAATGAGAGCGGAGCGTTTGACGATATTCAGGCGATCGTGGGAGAAGAAATCTGGGAAGTATTTGGAGAACAGACAGATCCAAGACATCTTTTGCTCACAGACAGTGGATTGCTTGAGCAGATGGGTATCATGTATGAGCGGGCATGTGTAGTGATTTCTGTGAATGCTCCTAATAAAGAAAATGCCGCAGAGTGGCTGAAAGCTATGGTAGAGTGACAGGAGCAGGAAGATTGTTTTTTGTTGATTTTGACCATAAACCTCAAGGTGTTAAGATTTTATGTCGTGTTTTCTAAAAATATCATAAAAAATCATAGAAATTAAAGATATTATCTGATAAAATTAGACTATCAATCTGATGTTCTATGTTTTTGATGACAGCATAGGATCTTACGAAAGAAGGAGGTTCTCTATGAAAACAAAATGGTTTAAAAAGACGACAGCTATCTGCATGGCTGCTGCGCTGGGTGTGTCAGCATTTTCAAGCAGTGCTTTTGCAGCAGAGGGTTATGCAGCAGCGGAAAAAGAAGCCTGGGCAAACGGTGTAAAAAATTTTGCATCCGCCTATGCATCGTCTCTGGAAGAATATGACACTGTACTTGCAGGAACAAATGCAAATATCACACTTTCTCTGGATGAATCCGGACGTTCGCTTCTTGGCTTTATCGCGCCATTTGATGTTTCGTGGGCGGACAACGTTTCGGTGACTATGATAAACACTTTCAAAGACGGAAAACAGGGTGTTTTGATGAATCTTCTGTTAAATGGCAGCCAGATCTGTACGCTGGAATACTATCTGGATTCTGCGACACAGGATACGTATATGAGGGTCCCGGAACTTTCTGATAAATATTTTAAAGTGAATTTACAGGAAGCAATGGAAGCACAGGAGGAAACTGAGGAAAGCGTGATCAGTTATTCGGGCAGCATGAATGCTTCGCTTGCGATGCTTTCTGATCACAGATCACTCTTTCCGGAAGCGTCTGTGGTGGAAGAACTGCTGAATAAATATGCGGCATTTATTTTTGATAATGTGACAGAAGGAGAAAGTGCAGTGGAAACATTGACTGCGGGAGATATCAGTGAGGATTGTACAGTTTATGAAGCGCAGATCTCGGCAGAAGATGTGATCCATATGGGTACAGATATCTTGGAGGCGGCAAGATCTGACGAGGAAG
Organism: uncultured Blautia sp.; assembly: GCA_964609645.1. Taxonomy (GTDB): domain Bacteria; phylum Bacillota; class Clostridia; order Lachnospirales; family Lachnospiraceae; genus Blautia_A. The sequence continues at coordinate 15,015 of CAZSTD010000041.1, read as the reverse complement.
TTCAGAAGATCATAGAAGCGTGGGGTGACCTTTCCCAAAGCGATGATCTCTATGAGCAGTTTATCCTTGCTGTGGAAGGTGGCTTGAGCTCTCTTCAGGAGACAGAGACGACTGAGGAGGAGACAGAGACGATCACTACGAAGATCTGGGTCAGTGAAGATGGCACGATCGCAGGGCGTGAACTTTCAGATGCAGAGGGAACACCTCTTTTCACATGGAAGATGCCGCAGGCGGATACCCAGTTTGGCTATGAACTCTCGATCATAGATCCAGAAAATGCTGAAAGCAGCTATGAGCTCAGTGGAAATGGTACGATAGAGAATGACTTGTTAAATGGAAGCTATCAGTTTTACACAGGGGATACCCCGTACGTAAATATAGAAGTGATGGACTATAACACAGCTTCTGCAAAAAACGGCGAGATCAACGGGCATTATGTGATCACTGCGATCGCTTCTGAGGAGGATGAGACCATGGCATCCTTGCAGAATTTTGGACTGGTTTTGGATCTGACATCTGCTAGAACCTCCGGATCTATCAATCTTTCTGTCACAAGTGCAGACAGCAACCTTGCTACACTCAGTATTACCTCTGAGCTGGGAGAGGGAATAGAGATCCCAGATTTAAGTGCGATCGAAGAAGTTTATGACACTGCAAATGAAGAAGATATGAATGCTTTTGCAGCAGAATTAGATC
>CAZSTD010000041.1:0-14219 GCA_964609645.1 uncultured Blautia sp. | reverse complement strand
TTACTGTCGTTGATGTCGATCGAAGAATAATTGACAATATAGACGTTAGAAGGTGCTTTCTCGGAATCGTGATAATATGCGGAGAGCGGAGCAAGCCGAATCTTTTGGGCTTTGGCACAGGCGATCAGTTCTTCCTCTGTCTTGGCTGTTTTGACCTCCATCAGGAAATGAACACCTGCTTCTTCCCCAGAGATCTGGATCAGTGTGTGCAGATTACTTTCTTTGACTGCGTGGATCAAAGCGTCTCTCTTGGCATGGTAATAATTTCGCAGGCGATTGATGTGCTTTTCAAAATACCCTTCTTCTATAAATTTGGCAAGCGTATACTGCTCAAAGTTGGAGACTGTGCAGGAATAAAAGGAAAGTTTGTCATAAAATTCGTGCAACAGTGTTTCTGGAAGCACCATATAGCTGATGCGGACAGTGGAAGCGAGCGTTTTGGTAAAGGTATTCATATAGATGACTTTGTCGGAAACATCGATGCTCTGCAGAGTTGGGATTGGCTGCCCGCTTAGGCGAAGCTCGCTGTCATAATCATCCTCGATGATGTAGTGATCTGCAGATTTGGAAGCCCACTCAAGAAGCTCATAACGTCTGCTGATCGGCATGACGATCCCGGTAGGGTAGTGATGGGACGGTGAAATATGCAGGATGTCAGCCTGCTTTTTTTCAAGTTCGGAGACTTTGACTCCCTCATTGTCCATATCGATGTATTCACACGGAACCTGCCAGCTTTTATAGATCTGCGGGATCTTTCGATAACCGGGATTTTCGACGGCATAGATTTTGTTCCTGCCAAAAAGTTGGATCAAAAGACCGTAGAGATACTCCGTACCTGCGCCGATGATGACCTGTTTTGGGGAGACACTCATCCCCCGAAATTCTTTCAGATAGTCGGAAATGGCTTCTCGGAGGGGAAGAATGCCGCCGCAGGGAGGATTGGTCATCAGCTGCATTTGGCTGTCATTTAAGACCTCACGTATCATCTTCGTCCAGATGGTAAAAGGAAATAGCTCAGACTGTGTCTGATTGCTGGAAAAATCTGCCAGATAGTCGGGAGCTTTCTCGGTGAGAGGCACAGCTTTCTTGACCGAAATTTTCTTTTTAGGTTCTGCAGTTTTTTTAAAATCGGTAACATAGAAACCACGCTTTGGCAGGGAGTAGATGTACCCTTCTGCGATGAGCTGTTCATAAGCATTTTCTACGGTAATGACACTCACTCCGAGGTTTTTGGCAAAGGAACGCTTGGAAGGAAGTTTCTCGCCGGCCTGGATCGTGCCTTGTAAAATGTCATTTTTGATACATTTATATAAATATTCATACATGGAGTCTGTTCCCGTGTCCGTGAAACTGTAAGTGATCATGTCTGAAATATCCTCCAATCTGACCTTGTTGGGTGATGTAAATTTAACTGATTAAATAGGGTCACATGGTATTATACTCTGTTTGCAGGGATTCGTACAGAAAAAAATGAAAAAAGGGATCCATGGAGCGGATCCCTTGCGACGGCAGAAAACATTTGTAGAAAACATCTGCAGTCCCTATTTGCGTGTGTATCTTTCAATTAGATTTAAGACACTGTATAAGATGATGGCGATGATGCACAAAAGAAAAATGGACATAAGTACCCATGTCAGTTTGAAAGTCTGGCTGGAGTAGATGATCAGATATCCAAGTCCCTGCCTGGCACCGATAAACTCACCGATGATCACACCCACAAGGCAAAGACCGATGTTGACCTTCATCACGCTGACGAGCAGAGGGATGGAGGAGGGAAGGATGATCTTTAGGAGCTTTTCTTTTTTGCCGCCGCCTAGAGTCTCGATGAGCTTTAGTTTTTCGGGATCTGCTTCCTGAAATCCGGTGTACAGATTCAAGATTGAACCAAAAATGGCAACGGACATTCCGCAGACAATGATCGTGCGTTCGTTGGCACCGAGCCAGACGATCAAAAGAGGTGCCAGCGCCGATTTTGGAAGGCTGTTCAGCACGACAAGATACGGCTCTGTGATCTTGGCAAGTCTGGGACAGATCCAGAGCAAGATGGCTGTGCCGGCACCTAAAAGAACGACAAAAAGAAAACTAAGCAGTGTTTCTGCAACGGTGATCCGCAGGTGTGGATAAAGTGAGTGATCTTTGCACATACTGCAGAAGCTTTGCCAGATCATAGTCGGACTGCTGAAGATAAAAGAATCGATCAGACCAGTTCTTGCGGAAAATTCCCAGAGTGCCAGAAACAAAATACAAAGTATGATCCTTGCCGACAAGATCAGTGTCTTTTCGCGGCGCAGATTTCGCAGGTAAGATTTTTGCTGTGGAGAAATGCTGCCTGCTGTTGGGTTATTCATGATGGTTCAGCTCCTTCCAGATCAGATTAAAATAAGATTTGAATTCCGGCGCATTTCTGGAGGCGAGCGGAGTTCTTTCTTTCATGGAAAAAGTGATAGGAACAACTTTCTGGATCGTTGCGGGCCGCGCTGAGAGGATCAAGATCCGGTCAGCCATGCTGATCGCTTCGGAGATGTCGTGTGTGACAAGGATCGCGGTCTTTTCCTCACGGCGAAGGATCCGTCCGATGTCATCGCTGACATTTAGGCGTGTCTGGTAATCGAGAGCAGAAAACGGTTCATCGAGAAGGAGAAGCTCTGGCTTTAATGCCAGTGTTCGGATAAGTGCGGCTCTCTGGCGCATTCCGCCGGATAGTTCAGATGGACGGGCAGACTTAAATTTGTCCAAACCGTAGTCTGTGATAAGCTGTTGTACATAGGCAAGTTTTTCGTCGGTGAGTTCTTTGCGGATCTCCAGGCCTAGAAGGATATTTTTGTAGATCGTGCGCCATTCTAGGAGATGATCCCTTTGCAGCATATATCCGACCCGGTGATCCCCCGGAGTGACGGGTCTTCCATTCATAAGGATCTTGCCGTGCTCTGGTTTTAAAAGTCCGCTGATCAGATTCAAAAGTGTGGATTTTCCACATCCGGAAGGTCCGACAACGGCAAGAAATTCACCGGGCATCAGGTGAAAGGATATATGAGAAAGAGCAGGAGTTTCGCCTGAAGTACTGTGGTAGGACAGACATACATCTGTGACATCCAACAGTGATCTCATGATAGATACCTCCATATACAAGAAAATGATTTTTGGGTCAAATGTCCCAAGTTAGGATATATGATATCAAGCCGAAAAAACAGCAAGATGGATTCAGATCATATATTTTATCATATGCAGAAAGGCAGGGGATGATATAAAAGGACAAGATGCGCACTTATACTTGCGAAGATGTCCCGTTTGATATAAAATGAGGGAAAGCTGCGGCTTTTGGTATCATGGGGATAAAATACACAGGAGGGTGTACACAAATGAAGTATATTGACAGGAAAGGGAATGTAACCATTGAGAAGAGGGAGCGGGATAGGCTTCTTAGGCATCTGTATCATGATCGGGGAGGCAGGCTGTGTCTGAAGGTTCTGGTGAGACCTTTCGTGTCGAAGGCTGCCGGAGTATTACTCAGCACAAAACTTTCTGCCAGACTTGTGCCGGATTTTGTGAAGCGACATAAGATCGATCTTAGCGTTTATGAGAAGCAGAGATTTTCTTCGTGGAATGATTTCTTTGTGCGCAGGCTGAAAGAGGGAGAACGTCCGGTGGACGAAAGAGAGCAGATCTTAGTCAGTCCCTGTGATGGCAAACTTTCCGTACATGGGATCGATAAAGATTCCAGATTTTTTATTAAAGATACGGAATACACGGTGGAGCAGCTGCTGAGAAATAAAAAGCTTGCCGACAGATATATGGGAGGATGCGCGGTGATCCTAAGATTATCCTTGGATGATCAGCATCATTACTGTTATCCGGCAGACGGGGATAAATCTGCGAATGTGCGGCTTCCGGGAGTGCTCCATGCGGTGAACCCGATAGCGAACGAGACTACGAAGATCTATAAGGAAAATGCGCGTGAATATACGCTGCTGAAAACTGAAAAATTTGGAACGATCCTTATGATGGAAGTCGGAGCTATAACGGTAGGAAAGATTAAAAATTTAGAAAGGAAACCAGCCACAGTCTGGAAAGGTCAGGAGAAGGGTTGGTTTGAATTTGGCGGCTCAGCGGTGGTCTTGCTCTTGCAGCCGAGAAAGGTACGCATAGATTATGATCTGCGCGAAAATACCGAGGAAGGCTATGAGACGATAGTCCAGATGGGCGAGCGCATCGGAGAGAGTCGAAACTATAAAAGAGTGAGAGAGTAGAGCAGTGAATAGCAGAAATTTTCAAAAAGAACTGGAAAAGCTCATAGCGCAGACACAAAAAGAAGGAAAAGTGCCGTCACTTTTCCTTCATAGCTGTTGTGCGCCGTGCAGCAGTTATGTACTGGAATATTTATCACAGTATTTTGAGATCACAGTATTTTTCTATAATCCTAATATTTTTCCGCAGGAAGAATATGACAAGCGTGTAAAAGAGATCACACGATTGATCACAGCTATGGAGTTTGTACATCCGGTAAAGCTGGTGGAGGGACATTATGACCCGCAGGAATTTTTCGAGATGGCAAAGGGCATGGAGGATATTCCAGAAGGCGGTGAGAGATGCTTTTGCTGTTACCGCCAGCGTATGGAGGAGTCTGCGAAGCTGGCAGCAGAAGGCGGATTTGACTATTTTACCACTACGCTGTCGATCAGCCCGCTGAAAAATGCGGCGAAGATCAATGAGATCGGGGAGGAACTTGCACAGATCTACCATGTCGCGCATCTTCCTTCGGATTTTAAAAAGAAAAATGGGTATAAGCGTTCGATCGAGCTTTCCCATGAATATGATCTGTACCGCCAGAATTATTGTGGCTGTGTATATTCAAAACGAGAGTCACAGGAGCGGGAGAAAAATAAAAATTAGTAGCAGAGACTTTGCAATTTGCGGGAAGTATGCTACACTAACATGCGAAAGTGATCGAGGACAAAGACCGAAGACAACGATCGCGAAAGAAAAAGAAATCAAAAAGAAATGAGGAAATGATTATGGCACAGCTTTGGGGAGGTCGTTTCACCAAAGAAACAGACAAACTTGTATACAACTTTAATGCGTCAATCTCTTTTGACCAGAAATTTTATGAGCAGGATATCAGGGGCAGCAAGGCTCATGTAGCGATGCTTGCAAAGCAGGGGATCCTGACTGCAGAGGAAAAGAATCAGATCGAGGCAGGACTGGATGGTATTCTTGCGGATGTACAGTCTGGTAAACTGGAGATCACTTCTGAGTATGAAGATATCCACAGCTTTGTGGAGGCAAATCTGATCGACCGGATCGGGGATGCAGGAAAGAAACTCCACACAGGAAGAAGCCGTAATGACCAGGTTGCTCTGGACATGAAGCTCTATGTAAGAGATGAGTTGGATGAGACAGATGAACTGGTGAAGAAACTTCTGGAAGCTCTTCATAAGATCATGGAAGAAAACGTACACACTTATATGCCAGGTTTCACACATCTTCAGAAAGCGCAGCCTGTAACACTTGCGCATCATGTGGGCGCTTATTTTGAGATGTTTGTCCGTGACAGAAGCAGACTTGCAGATATCCGTAAGAGAATGAATACTTGTCCGTTGGGTTCTGGTGCTCTGGCAGGAACAACCTATCCGCTGGATCGGGCATACACTGCGCAGCTTCTGGGATTTGACGGGCCGACTAGAAACAGTATGGATTCTGTTTCAGACAGAGATTATGTGATCGAGCTGTTATCTGCATTTTCTACTATCATGATGCATATGAGCCGTTTTTGCGAGGAGATCATCATGTGGAACTCTAATGAATATCGTTTCGTGGAGATCGATGATGCTTACAGTACAGGCAGCAGTATCATGCCGCAGAAAAAGAATCCAGACATCGCAGAGCTGGTAAGAGGAAAAACTGGCCGTGTTTACGGTGCGCTGACCTCTATCCTGACAACGATGAAGGGAATCCCGCTGGCATACAACAAGGATATGCAGGAAGATAAAGAGCTGACTTTCGATGCGATCGATACAGTGAAGGGCTGCCTGGCGCTGTTTACAGGTATGATCTCTACCATGCAGTTTAATAAAGAGAATATGGAGGCGAGTGCAAAGAATGGATTTACCAATGCGACAGATGCTGCCGATTATCTGGTAAATCATGGAGTTCCGTTCCGTGACGCACACGGGATCGTGGGCCGCCTTGTGCTTACCTGTATTGACAAGGGAATCTCTCTGGATGAACTTCCGTTAGAAGAATATAAAGAGATCAGCCCTGTATTTGAGGAGGATATCTATGAGGCGATCAGCATGCGTACTTGTGTGGAGAAGCGTATGACGATCGGTGCGCCAGGACCGGATGTGATGGAACAGGTGATCGCAGAGAATCGCAGATATCTGGAAGAAAATTAACAACCGCTATCGTTTGTCGTGAAGAATGATCGAAATAAAAAATATAAGAAAAACAAAAAAAGTGCTTGCATTTTACTTTAGTTTGGTATAGTATTTACAGAAAAGACAGATGTACGTAATATGAGGACACCTGTATAAGAATGTCCGCGTTGCGGTGTGAAGGCGGATAAAATTAAGAGGAGAACGATATTATGAATGAAAAACTTAGAGTTGGTATCTTAGGTGCGACAGGTATGGTAGGTCAGAGATTTATCTCACTTCTGGAAAATCATCCATGGTTCGAAGTTGTGACTCTGGCAGCAAGTGCAAGAAGCGCAGGAAAGACTTATGAAGAAGCAGTTGGCGGAAGATGGAAAATGGACACTCCGATGCCGGAAGCTGTGAAAAACATCGTTGTCATGAACGTAAATGAAGTAGAGAAGGTTGCTGCAACCGTAGACTTTGTATTCTCAGCAGTGGATATGTCCAAGGATGAGATCAAAGCGATCGAGGACGCATATGCAAAGACAGAGACACCTGTTGTTTCCAATAACAGCGCACATCGCTGGACACCGGACGTTCCGATGGTAGTGCCGGAGATCAACCCGGAACACTTCGATGTGATCGAATTCCAGAAGAAACGTCTGGGAACAACACGTGGATTTATCGCAGTAAAACCAAACTGCTCCATCCAGAGCTATGCTCCAGCATTGACTGCTTGGAAAGAATTTGAGCCATACGAAGTAGTGGCTACTACATATCAGGCAATCTCCGGTGCAGGTAAAACCTTCAAAGAGTGGCCGGAAATGCTTGGAAATATCATTCCATATATCGGCGGAGAAGAAGAAAAGAGTGAAAAAGAACCATTAAGAATCTGGGGTAAGATCGAAGATGGTGTGATCAAACCAGCAACAGAGCCAGTGATCACTTGCCAGTGCTTACGTGTACCGGTTCTCAATGGACATACAGCAGCAGTATTTGTAAAATTCCGTAAGAAACCTACAAAAGAACAGCTTCTGAAAGCTCTGAAGGAGTTCAAGGGACTTCCACAGGAACTGGAACTTCCAAGTGCACCGAAGCAGTTCATCCAGTATCTGGAAGAAGACAACCGTCCTCAGGTTTCTGAAGACGTAACTTTTGAACACGGCATGGGTGTATCCGTTGGTCGTCTTCGTGAAGATACCGTTTATGACTGGAAATTTGTGGGACTTTCCCATAATACAGTCAGAGGTGCAGCAGGCGGAGCTGTTCTGTGTGCAGAAACCTTAAAAGCAAAAGGCTTTATCCAGCCAAAATAAGTGAGTGTACAAATGAGGGAGTGCCGAAAGGCACTCCCCTTTTCCTTTAAAATATTGTGATTTTTGACTTATAAGGCGTAATAATTGCAAAATTGTAAAAAAATATGAAATTGTTTGACGATTTTAGTTGTGTAAATCCGCAAGAGATGATATAATGTTCTCAATAAAAAACAATGCGGAGGTGTAGTTATGAATTTTGAAGATGTTCAAAAGGTATCAAACGCAGCGAAAGCGAAAAGCAATCTGGTAAACTCCAACTTTGCCAAATACTTTTTGCGCGCGATCATGGCGGGGTTTTTTATTGATATTGCCATGATCTACAGTAACGTAGTCGGAAATGTATTTTCTGCAACGTTGCCTCAATGGGGAAAATTCGTGGGGGCGTTAGTTTTCTCTATTGCAGTCCTTCTGATCAGCTTCATAGGCGGTGAACTCTTTACCGGAAACAATCTGGTAATGGCGTTTGGTGCCTTTGACAAGAGTGTGAGCTGGAAGGAAGCAGGTAAAGTCTGGGGAGTTAGCTATATCGGTAACTTTGTAGGATGCCTGATCCTGGCTCTGATCTTCGTAGGTGCGGGCGCTTCCGGTACAGCAGATTATTTTGCTGGATTTATCGGAAACAAACTGAGCATTCCGTTAGGACAGATGTTCCTTCGTGCAGTGCTTTGTAACTTTATGGTATGTCTCGGTGTACTCTGCGGTATGAAACTGAAAAGCGATAGTGGAAGATTCCTTATGATCGTAATGTGTATCTCAGCCTTTGTTGTCAGCGGCTTTGAGCACTGCATCGCTAACATGGGAATTTTCATTACAGCATACTGTCTGGTACCTGGGTTATCCATTGGAGCTATGCTGAAGAGTATGGTTGTGGTAACATTAGGAAATATGGTAGGCGGTGCCCTCTTGCTGGCATGGCCGCTTAGAAAGATGAGTGCAGATAAATAATATGTCAAAAGCTTTATACATAGCTGAAAAGCCAAGTGTGGCACAAGAATTTGCCAAAGCTTTAAAGATCAACGGACAACGACGTGACGGTTATCTGGAATCAGAAAACAGCGTGGTGACCTGGTGTGTTGGACACCTGGTCACCATGAGTTATCCTGAAGAATATGATATTAAGTACAAAAGGTGGAGGTTAGATACCCTGCCTTTTTTGCCGCGCGAATTTAAATATGAAGTGATCCCCGCAGTGAAAAAACAGTTCGATATCGTCAAAGGATTGTTGAACAGACCGGATATAGATACGATCTATGTGTGTACAGACTCCGGGCGTGAGGGAGAATATATTTACCGTTTGGTGGCACAGATGGCAGGTGTCCACGGAAAAAAAGAAAAGAGAGTCTGGATCGACTCTCAGACAGAAGAAGAGATTTTAAGAGGGATCAGAGAGGCAAAGGATCTGTCAGAGTATGATAACCTGTCCGCTTCGGCCTATCTTCGGGCGAAAGAAGACTATCTTATGGGTATTAACTTTTCGCGTGTTTTGACTTTATGTTACGGGAATAGCATTTCAAGCTATTTAAATACGAAATATCAGGCCATCTCCGTGGGGCGTGTGATGACCTGTGTGTTGGGAATGACAGTGCGCAGAGAGCGGGAGATCAGGGCGTTTGTGAAAACACCTTTTTACCGTGTGCTCAGCAGTATTGCACTTGAGGGAGAAAACTTTGAGGGAGAATGGAGAGCTGTGGAAGGCAGCAGGTATTTCCAGACCCCTTATCTGTATAAAGAAAATGGATTTAAAGAAAAAGGGTATGCCGAGAAACTGATCGAGGAGCTGTCTGTCGAGCAGCCGTTGCAGTGTGTGGTGGATAAGATCGAGCGAAAGAAAGAAAATAAAAATCCGCCGTTGTTATTTAACTTAGCGGAACTTCAGAATGTATGCTCAAAATTATTTAAGATCAGTCCGGACGAGACTTTACGTATCGTGCAGGAGCTTTACGAAAAGAAACTGGTCACTTATCCGAGAACGGATGCACGTGTTCTGTCTACGGCAGCAGCGAAGGAGATCTATAAAAATATTTCCGGCTTGCGCAATTACGAGCACACGGCTCAGATCGCACAGCATATCCTAGAGAGTGGAGCTTATAAAAATGTGACAAAGACCAGATATGTCAATGATAAACAGATCACAGACCATTATGCGATCGTGCCTACGGGACAGGGATTAAATGCGCTGAAAAGTGTTTCGCTCACAGGACAAAGAGTATATGAGACGATCGCGAGACGATTTTTGTGTATCTTTTATCCGCCGGCGGTTTACCAGAAGGTCAGTCTTGTGACGAAGATTCAGGGAGAGAGCTTCTTTTCTTCCTTTAAGGTTCTGCTTGAGGAAGGGTATCTGAGCATTGTGGATAATTCCTTTGCCAAAAAGAAAAGTGCAGGAAATTTTAGGGCAGATGAAGAAAAAGATGGTGAAGGTGGAAAAAATGATCCGTCAGAAGATATGGCATGTGATGCCAGACTGCTGGCTGCCTTGCAGAAGCTAAAGAAAAATGATATACTCCCTGTGAACGGAATCAGTATTAAGGAAGGTGAGACCTCACCGCCGAAACGCTATAATTCCGGTTCGATGATCCTGGCAATGGAAAATGCCGGACAGCTGATCGAAGATGAGGAGCTTCGCGCCCAGATCAAAAGCAGTGGGATCGGGACGAGTGCTACCAGAGCTGAGATCTTAAAGAAACTTTGCAATATCAAATATCTATCTTTAAACAAGAAAACACAGGTGATCACACCGACCTTGCTGGGTGAGATGATCTTCGATGTGGTGAACTGTTCCATCCGTCAGCTTCTTAATCCGGAATTGACTGCAAGCTGGGAAAAGGGACTTAACTATGTGGCAGAGGGAAGCATCACAGAACAGGAATATATGGATAAGCTGGAACATTTTGTGCGGGTTCGCACCAAACAGGTGGAAAACAGCAATTTTCAGCCTTATCTGAGACAGTTCTTTGATGCAGCGGCAGTAAACTATAAAGATACATCTGCCAAGACAGCAGGAACGAACCGATCACGTACTTATAAAAAGCCAGCGGATAAAAAATAGCATAGATTTTGAAAGCGATTTGATCCGCGACGGAAACAGATAGATAACGCAAACGAGCATCATAGTGAGAGAAAAGAGGAAAGTATTATGTTAAAAGATTTTATGATCGAAAATCTTCTGGATCTGAAGGAAACGATCGCGAAAGAGCTGTTTGAAGGGAAAAGCTATCCATGGGAAGTTCTTCCAGAGATCGGAGATTTTATCTTGAAACTTGGAAATACCTTGAGCTCTGAGGAGTATGATCATCCGGCAGAGGATGTGTGGATCGCAAAGAGTGCTAAGATTGCGCCGACTGCCTGCATCAATGGTCCGGTGATCATTGGAAAGGAAGCGGAAGTACGCCACTGTGCATTTATCCGCGGTAAAGCGATCATAGGAGAGGGGGCAGTTGTAGGAAATTCTACAGAACTGAAGAATGCGGTACTGTTCAATAAGGTACAGATTCCACATTACAATTATGTCGGAGATGCAGTTTTGGGCTATAAATCTCATATGGGTGCGGGCTCTATCTGCTCTAATGTAAAATCAGATAAAAAGCTGGTTGTCGTAAAAGATGGAGATGAAAAGATCGAGACAGGTTTGAAGAAGTTTGGCGCGATGCTTGGAGACCACGTAGAAGTTGGCTGTGGTTCTGTTTTAAATCCGGGAACCGTGATCGGACAAAACAGCAATATTTACCCGCTTTCTTCTGTCAGAGGATGTGTTCCGGCGAACAGCATTTATAAATCCAGAAGTGAAGTGATAGAGAAGCAGTAAACAGCGTTTGTTTATAAAGCACATATCCGTCTAAGTGCCTGGAGAGGAAAAAGTATGAAGAAAAAGTTATCCACGATTTTAACAGTTATTTGTTGTATTTTGGCGTGTTTTGTGCTGCCTACGAAAGCAATGGCGGCTACATCTGCAAAACCTGGAAAAGTAAACATGGTAAGTGTGACTGCAGACGAGTGCGAAAACAGGATGAGGATCGTGTGGGAAAAAGCTGCGAATGCAACAAACTATGTGATCTATTTTAAAGAAGTCAATGGCAGTAAATGGAAAAAAGCAATATCCGTAGATGGCTACCAGAGGGAATGCTGGCTTAGCTATGAACCGGGTGAGGATCTTTTGGTTGGAAAAGAGTATGCATGCACGGTCAGAGCCTACAATAAAAACTCAAAGAAATATGGCAACTTTGATAAGAATGGCATTCGATTTCAGATTTTGCCTGAAACTGTAGGGATTTCTGGAATAACCATGGATCAAAAAAAATCCGGAGTGGTCCTTACCTGGAATAAAGAAGACAGCAGTGCGATCACACGTGCAGATTATTGTATTGTTTACAGGAAACAATCTGGAAAGTGGAAAAAGATCGCCAAAGTAAAAAAATCTGTCAATTCTTATACGGATACGACATTTGAACCAGGCAAACTGAACACTTACACAGTCAGGGCTTATGACAGTAAGACGAAAACTATGGGAAATTATGATAAATCAGGAGTTTCCATAGATCTGCGGGAAAAGAAGCCGTCTATTGTATATAATAGTCCCTATAGGAGTATACTTCTGAAGGGACAAACGGAGACATATACTTATAATAATACCAGTAGTAGTGTAAAGTGGTATTCGAGCAACAAAAAAGTGGTACAGCTTACGCCGGTTGGCAAATATCAATGTAAAATAAAAGCAGTATCAGAAGGAACTGCACTGATCACAGCAAAAGCTGGAACGAAAGTGGAAACATTTACAGTGATCGTTGCATCTGGCAATGATTATATAGAAAAATGGGTTCAAAATATGGCACGGGAAATTAAAATGGCAAGCAGCGATAAAGAAACGCAGCTTCTGTTGGTGTCAAAATATTTTGTAGGCGGTTTTTCTTATGCAAATGAGCATGATATGAAAACGGTTATCTCTTCTAAGAAAGGAAACTGCTATTCGACGGGTCTGGTAATGGTGAAGGTTTATCAGGCATTGGGATATAAAGCAAAATTAAGATCTGCGATCCACGATGATCCTAAAAGATATCCATCAAATATGATCATGGGTTCAGATCACTATAATGTAGAAGTAATAGCTGGCGGAAGAACATACTATCTGGATGCTACGCCGCAGGCACATTTGATCTACCTTTCATCAAAAACAGAGCCGTTGGAAGCATATACCGATTTATTTGGAAATGGCTGGATGCGTATATAAAGATTCAGGGTCGTCATGAAAAATGACGGCCCTGTTTGCATATAGAATATATGAGAGATAATGCTTGCTCAGAAAGATATCGTTCAAAATATCATTAAAAAGATTATTTAAGAAAGAAATAAAATCTGTCTGAGGATCACAAGGATCGTGATATGTACCGGATAGAACCAGTAGAAAACATATTTCCAGAAGTTCCCCTTGATAAAGCCTCGCTTGCCATTGTACATATTAATAGAAAGAAAAGCAAAGCAGGCTTTCCACTCATAGTAGAGCCAGCAGCTTCCGATGACCGCCTGTGCAGTCTTTTCACTGCGAAACCAGTACATGATCAAAAGAAACACGAACCCGCGCCATCCATAATCTGCGTTGAAACAGACAGAAGCTGCGAGAAGTCCCAGGACACACAGAAGCTGCATTTTCTGGTTATCCCAGAAATATTCCAAGGCACAAAATGCCAGATATCCTAAAAACAAAGTGAAATAGACATTTTGTTTCGGAGAGCGAAAAGTGCCTGAGTGCATAAAATTCCAGGGAATTTCTGAGATACAGGCAAAGAGGAAAAGGTTGAGCCCATAGGTTTTTCGGTCACGTGTATGCAAAAATCCCTCGACCAGCAAAAAACAAAAGATCGGGAAAGCAACCCTTCCGATATCACGGAAGATCCGATACCAGCTATAGTCTACCCCACCGAAAGAAAATAAGATCCTGAGCGCGGGCGGATAGTTAGCGAGGATCAGCACGCCGGTGTGGTCGATCAGCATAGTGATGATGGCGATCAGCTTTAAAGCACTGCCGCTCAGAACGTGAAATCTTTCGGGCAGAAAAGAAGTTGAAGCCGAAGAAAAAGTCTGTGTTGACATGATAAAAATCCTTTCATAATGTGTGTTCTTGTGCATTTTGACGAAGTTTGCAATTTATTGTATCATATCAGCCCCCTGACTGGCAAAAAAATTTCAAGATAGTTAAAAATTTTACAAATTATGACTGGACGAAAACGTAGTTTTGTGAGAGAATAACACTAGGTTGTTAGGCTGAAAATGATTATGCATATTCAAGATATAACAACATGAAGTTAATCTATACTTGAAAGGAGTTTTATAATGATTTATTCACGCGAAGTAGAAGAAATGTGCCCAGTTGCACAAGGCGTTCATCATGGCGCAGCTCCAGTTCCAGAAGAAGCGAAATGGGTACAGGCAAAAGAAGTTAAAGATATCTCAGGATTTACACACGGTGTGGGCTGGTGTGCACCTCAGCAGGGTGCCTGTAAACTTTCCCTCAATGTAAAAGAGGGTATCATCCAGGAAGCACTTGTTGAGACGATCG
>CAZSTD010000040.1:0-16250 GCA_964609645.1 uncultured Blautia sp. | reverse complement strand
AGATCAATGCGAACGGTGCGATGCTTGCAAACTATGGCAGAGGAAGAAATGCAAGAAAATCTGTCCCGGAGGAAGTGTTTAAACTTTCGGGAGTCAGAGCGGTGGTTGAAGATGACCTCTGGTATCTGGAGGTTCTTTTCCCGGAATCTTATCTCAAGGAGATTGGTGACTTTGAGAAAATAAAGGCAGGGAAAGACTTTTACTGTAATTTTTATAAGATTGCGGAATCGGAGGAGATCCAGCATTTTGGAAGCTATTCTCCAATCGAGAGTGAGACTCCGAACTTCCATTTGCCAGTGTGCTTTGCCAGGGTAGCGATCGAAGAAAAGTAAATTAAGAATTGATTTTTTGACCAAAAGCATTTAAAATGGCTGTTGGCATCAAAGATAAAATAGATAAAAAGGTAGGTGAACAGAATGGACAGTTGTGATTCTCATGGGCGAAGTTGCCGCAAGATCAATTGCATAAGCTGGAAAGAGCAAATGGCAGAGGAGCATCGCGTGCATTCTGTTCTTTTTTGAGTTCACATTTCTTTTTTCAGTCTTATGAAATCCCAAATATAGAATAACAACGAAATATCTTGAAAAACAAAACAATACAAAGACAAGGGGAAAGTGCGCCCTTTTGTCAGATTGGAGGAAAATAGGATGGAAAAAAGAATGCAGGATCACACCCAGGAAATTCTGGATGTGATCAGAAGCAAGGATTCTCCGGCTGTTATGGGAAATAAGCTGGAAGATTTCCATGCGAATGACCTTGCACAGATCATGCCGATGCTCACGGCTTCGGAACGCTGCAAATTATACCGTGTTTTGGATATGGATATGCTGTCAGATATTTTTGAATATACCGAATCTGACCATGCAGCGGAGTATGTGACCGAGATGGAGATCAGAAAAGGAGCGGCGATCCTCTCGAGGATGGAGACAGATGCGCTCGTGGAGGTTCTCCAGAAAATTGACAGGACAAAGAAAAAGATATTTTTGGAACTGATGGATGATGAAGCACGCCATGACATTGAACTGCTTGCCTCATTTGATGAGGATGAGATTGGAAGTAAGATGACGACCAACTGTGTCGTTATCCGGGAAAACCTGACAGTGAAGCAGGCGATGAGCAGTCTGGTAGAACAGGCGGCAAAGAACGACAATATCTCCACGATATTTGTGGTGACAGGAGCACAGAAATTTTATGGGGCGATCGACTTAAAGGATCTGATCATTGCCAGACAGGAAACGGCTTTGGAGGATCTTATCGTGACCTCCTATCCTTACGTGTATGCGGAGGAGGATATTGATGACTGTATCGAAAAGCTGAAGGATTATTCAGAAGACTCGATTCCAGTCCTGGATCACGACAATCGACTTCTGGGCGTGATCACCTCAGCAAGCATCATCGACATCGTAGACGATGAGATGGGAGAGGATTATGCCATGCTTGCCGGTCTGACTGCGGAGGAAGATCTGGCAGAACCACTGAAAGAGAGTATGAAGAAACGTATGCCGTGGCTGATGGTGCTTTTGGTGCTGGGCATGGCGGTGTCTTCGGTGGTTGGGATATTCGAGGATGTTGTGACACAGCTTCCGATCATTATGGCATTTCAGTCCTTGATCCTGGATATGGCGGGAAATGTAGGAACACAGTCACTGGCGGTTACCATTCGTGTACTTTCAGACACTGCTCTTACCGGACGGCAGAAGCTGGATCTGGTGTTGAAAGAGATGCGGATCGGATTATGCAACGGCGTTCTTTTGGGAGTCCTGTCGTTTGTGTTGATCGGACTTTATATTTACCTTTTTAAAGGAAAAACGTTGATATTTGCCTATGCAGTTTCCGGATGCATCGGTGTGGCGCTGCTTCTGGCTATGCTGATCTCCAGTGCCGTAGGAACGTGCATCCCACTGTTTTTCAAAAAAATAGGGGTAGATCCGGCGGTAGCTTCCGGACCACTGATCACAACGATCAATGACTTGGTCGCAGTTGTTACCTATTACGGGCTTGGCTGGGTATTTTTGATTGGAGTTCTTCATCTGGCTGGATAGAAAGACTGTTTCCGTAAAATTCCAGAAACTGCTGTGTTTCGGGCTTGGCAGGATGCGCAAAAAATACCTCCCGGGAATTTCGCTCGAGAAGAACGCCCTTGTGAAAATATAGGATCTCATCTGCCATGCGTTTGGCCTGCGAAAGGCTGTGGGTCACAAGGATCAGGGCACATCCGCTTGTGGAGACGTAACTGCGGATCAATTGTTCGGAGAGGACGGTTGATTCCATATCCATGGCTGCTGTCGGTTCATCCAAAATGACCAGGTCAAAGGACTTCATCATAAGTCGTGCCAGTGCCATGCGAGCGGTCTCGCCGCCGGAAAGTTTATCTGCCCGCTTGTCTGCGAGATGTTCGATCTGCAGACCTTCCATCAGGCGGTCGGCAAGTGCGTGATCCGGCTTGCAAAGAAGAAGATTTTTGCGGGTAGTCATGCGGAATGCATAAGGAGTTTGCGGCAGATAGCCGACGCAGACAGAAGGGCAGGGATCAGCTTTTTGGTCAGAGCGCAGGACACCTGCCAGAATTTTTGAAAAGGTAGATTTCCCGCTGCCATTGGCACCGATGATCGCATAGATCTTACCAGGGATCAGTTCCAGCTCTGGTACGCGTAAGACGGTTTGTTTGTCGTAGGTTTTGGAAAAAGAAGAAATTTTCATCAGCTAAGTCTCCTTTGCAGCAGAGAGATTATGATATTGACGATCAAAGAGACGGTCATAAGGATCATGCCAAGTGCGATCCCCAGAGAAAAATTTCCTCGGTTGGTGTATTGCATGATCGCGGTTGTCATGACGTTGGTCTTCCAGGCAATGGCACCGCCGACCATGGAGACGGCCCCGACTTCTGCGATCGATCGTGCAAATGCGAGAAGATAGGTGGAAAATATCTGGTAAAGGCATTCGGACATGAGCAGGCGAAAAGTCCTGATCCCGTGCAATCCCAGTCCTTTCGCAGTTTCCCGGATCGCAGGAGCGATCCTTGAGACGTAGGTTTCCATATTTCCGATGACGATGGGCGTGATCAGAACGACCTGAGCCATGATCATGATCTTTACGGAAAATAAAAGTTTCCAGTGGCGAAAAGGTCCGACACCGGAAAAAAGCATATAAAAAATCAGACCGCAGACTACCGGAGGCATTCCCATCAGTGTGCGGTTTAGTATCAATAAAATATTTCGGCCTTTGAAGCGGCATGCGCCGAGCCAAATGCCAAGAGGCACTCCCAGCACTAAAGCAAGAACAGAGCTGGAAAGACTCATTTTTGCGGTGACCCAAAGAATATTGCAGAGCTCTTTGTCGGTGGTCAAGATCAGTAGAAGTGCTTTTTCAAAAGCGGATCGCATAGTGGTAAAAGAAGTTCCTTTCTGTAAAGTAATTACCCGTGGAAAAATTTCCACGGGTAATTTTTATATATTACATAACACCATTGTTTGCGACAAAGGTAAGGAAAGTGGCTTTATCTGTGAGGATATATCCGCCCATTTCCTCAGCCATCACAAGACAGGCACCCATACCTGTGTTGGCAGATGTATACCAGTCTGTGTAATCTGCAAAGGACTCTGCATCAGCAGTGATACCCAGATCCTCTGGCCAGAGTGAGAGTTCTTTGGTGTGTGTACCAGATTCGTCACCGCGGGAGATAAATACGTTTTTGGTCTCTGCGATCGCAGCAAAGGAATCGAGGACTGTCTCGCAGTCAGCAGCACCGGCTGGGTCTGCAGATGGTCCGCAAAGTACAAAATAATTATAGATGAAAGAAAGTCTTTCTGCTTCAAATCCATCCACGATCCGTCCGAAGCCTTCTTCGATAAACGCTTCTTCCTGAGATTTGGAATGCACAAGGATCAGATCCGCATTTCCGTCTTTGGCAGCGGCGATCGCTTTACCTGTGCCCGCAGACTGAACTTCCACGGTGTATCCATATTCTTCTTCGAATGCTGGCAGAAGATAGCCAAGAAGACCGGAATCATTTACAGATGTAGTTGTGGAAAGACGGATGACATTGTTGTCCTCGCCGGCAGTGGCGATCTCGCCTTCGTAAACAGGCGCATCCTCTTTCACATAGAATAAATGATCGTCATATTCTTCCACTCCGTATTCAGCGGCCATGTCGAGCGCTTCCTGACTGATCATCCATTGGATCAGTGCGTCTGCACCATCCGTATTGACAGCTACGTCTTCTACGGTGTTTCCATCCGCGTCAACAAAAGGTGCTTCCGGGTTAACAGCGATGAGAGAGTAGGTGTTGAGCATACTTTCGTCTGCTTCTTTAAGGATCACTGTATCAACCGTTGCTTCTGCTGTTTCTTCAGCGGAAACCGGGCATGTGGATAAGGTCAGCAGTGCTGCTGTAAATAGGAATACAAGATTTTTCTTTGGCATAGTTCTACCTCCGCAATAGAATAATAAAATGAATAGTTACTGTTGTATGCATTGTATCACGGAAACTGTGCATATTCAACAATAAATTTCTTGCGAAAGCAAAAAATGATGTGCATAATATATAAAATGCAGAATTAAAGTGAACTAAAAATAATGAAAAAGTACAAAAATGAATTAAAGGGTCATAGGTATGCGCTCAAATTCCTGCTCCAACAGGTCATAATAATATATGATGCCTGTCTCCACAGAACGTCCGGTCAAAAGGCGGACACACAGGGAAGCCTGCATCGATGCGCAGAGCGCAGGCGTAAAGCTGAGAATACTCTTATCTTTTAAAACGGTGTCTTCAGGATAGAGAAGCTCTATGAGCTGGTCTTTTGGCATAGAGATCGCAGCCTGGGCGACCCAGCCGCCGACCGCACCGTAAATGAGAGGGATGTTCAGCTTGGCGCAGGTGGAAGATAAGACTCTGCGGCCTGCGATATTGTCAAGGGCATCGAGAACGACATCGTATCCTCGGAGTAAGTCCTCGGCATTGTCCTCTGTGAGAAAAGTATGGACAGATACAACCTTTATTGTGGGATCGATCAGACGGATCCGGTTGGCAGCAGCCTCGGATTTGCTAGACCCGATCAGATTTGGGGACGAGAGCACCTGCCGATTGAGGTTTGAGGTCTCAAAGCAGTCACCATCGATCACACAGATCTCACCGACTCCGATCCTTGCCATCAGTTCACACAGATGACCTCCCAGACCACCGCATCCAGCGATCAGAATGCGGCTTGCTTGGAGTTTTTTACATTCTTCTTCGGACAGGGCCGGAACGTTGCGCTCATAGCGTTTGTCCATATCAGCCCCCTCCTACCGGTGGGAATAAAGCGAGGATGTCGCCGTCCTTGACCGGTGTCTCTGGTTTTTGATGGAAACCGTTGATCAGCAAAATCGCTACGTCCTGGGCTGGGATATCCAGTTTTTGGAGAATGTCTCCAGCGCAGGTCAGTCCATCAGGTTCGAGCATAGTGATCTTTTCACGGTTTTGGCGTAAGGTTGCAAATACACGAACTTCGATCATTAAACCCCTCCCGTTGTTATTTGCCGATGCATTCGTCAAGTCCTAATTTTTTCAGCGTCTCATCTGTCGGGAAAGCATTTACCCATCCACGTGCCTCATAGTACTGTGGCAGTGTCAGCGGAAGCTGAGAGGTCATGCCCTTGGATGGTCCGTTTACGATAGGCTCTTGCAGCAGACGTTTTGGAAGGCGGTCATCTTCTGGTTTCATACCAGCTGCTTTGTTGAACATACGCTCGATATTGTAGATACGGTCGCCGATCTCCAAAACTTCTTCCGGTGTATAGTTGGTTCCGGTAGCTGCATTGAGCAGATCTGTATATTCGGTCGCACCCATTGCAAAGGAAGTAAACAGACAGTGTCCCATGGAGTCGATGACAGCGGTCAGATCCTGGAAGGTTTTTGCCCAGACAGCTTTTTCATCGGTCACAGTTCGGTCAAGCTGCTGTGGGAGTCCCAGAACCTCCGGGGAGATCATATATCCACGAACGTGACAGCCACCGCGGTTGGAGGTTGCATAGGTGATACCGATACCCTGGATACCACGCGCATCGTATGCCGGCATTTCCTGTTTCTTTACGCTCATGGAAATCTCCGGATGTCCGTAGTGCTCGCAGAGTCTTGCGGAACCGGAAGACATCAGCCAGTCAAGCTCTGTCTCTGGATTACCGATACGTTTGGTCCATTCAACCAGTGCCTTTGTGCTTCCCCATTCAAGCGGTACGCCGGCACAGTCTTCTTCTTTGATCAGTCCCATCTGATACAGTTCCATGGCAGCAGCGATCGTACAAGGAACAGAGATCGCATCCAATCCGTATTCGTTGCAGAGCATATTGCATTCATCAATGACATTGAGGTCATCATTGCCACAGTTTGCGCCGTATGCCCAGAGCGGTTCGTACTCAGGTCCGCCAGTGATCTTGCCATTGACATTTACGACACGGCCGCACGCGATCGGGCAGCGATGACAAGCGCTTGCTTTCACCAGATATTTTTCGGCAAGTGTCTCGCCGGAGATCTCATCTGCTTTTTCATAATAAGATTCCTGCCAGTTTTTGGTCGGAAGGGATCCTACGTTGTTGATGATGTTGACTAAGATCGCAGTACCTAACTGGCGAAGACCAGTGGAGGTAACCGGGTTAGCTTTCAGGATTTCCATAGCGCGACGAGTCGCTTCTTTGAGTGCTTCCTCGTCTGCGATGTTGTCCAGCTTAGTGCGGGATGTTTTTACTACGATCGCTTTCAGTTTCTTAGATCCCATGACAGCGCCTACGCCGGAACGGCCAGCAGCACGATCCTTGTCATTCATGATCGCAGCCATGAGTACTTTTTTCTCACCTGCAGGACCGATATTCAGTACAGAAGATTTCGGACCATGTTTTTCTCTTAATACTTCATCGACCTTCTCGCTCATCATGCCGACATACTCTCGTGCATCGTGAAGTTCGATCTTATCATCCTCGATGGAAATATAAGTCCATTCAGGAGCTTCTCCTTCTACGATGATCGCATCCCATCCTGCGTATTTGAGTTTAGCACCCCAGATACCGCCGGAGTTGGAGCTAGCGATCATGCCAGTAAGCGGGGATTTGGTAACTACCATATAGCGGCCGGTAGACGGAGCTGCTGCGCCGGTCATAGGGCCTGTGATATAGATCAATTTATTGTCAGCAGACAGCGGATCTACCGTTGCGACACCGTCATCATAGAGCATCTTTGTACCCAGACCACGGCCGCCGATAAATTTTCTGGCCAATTCGATATCCATTTTTTCTACTTTGATCTCACCTGTGGTAAGGTTGATCCTGGCCATTTTCTCATAATATGCACCACTCATATTGAAACCTCCCTAAATATCATCCAAAAATATTGCTTTGCACCATATCTAAGTGATGCCAAAATAAAAGGTATTCCTAGGCAAGGGTGGGCGCACAAAAACCTTTTGATCTTGACATCACCTTATAGTTTGATTATAGGAAAAACGCTCTGGGGATTCAACTGCGCAGCAGAAACTTCGTGCGAAATGATACGAAACGGTTTCAAATTGCATGAAAGAAAAAGGGGAAAACTGCGGGAAGGGTTGTGCAGATTACGAAAAAATAGTATAATTGTATGAAAAAATATGTATATTTTGCATAGAAAAACAAAAATAGGAGGTGAAAAAATGGCACAAAACAAGTCTTTGTCAACGCAGGAAGTCGCGGATATCCTGCATGTGAGCAGATCGACGATCTATGATATGATCCGCAGAGGTGAGATCCACTCCTACAAGATTGGAAGGAAAGTGAGATTCACACAGGATGATGTGGATGCTTTTATCGCAAGAGCGCGGCATGAACATTCCACAATGCCTGTACAGAGGATTGATACACATTCCACACTTTTGACTCCGGAGCAGGAGACAAGACCGCAGATCATCCTCTCAGGACAGGATGTGATCTTAGATATTCTGGCGAATTATCTTCAACAGGATGGTGTAAGTGTGGGAAGAACGTATCTCTCGAGCTTTGAGGGACTTCTTTCCTTATATCAGGGAAATGTGGACGTGACTGCCTGCCATCTCTTTGATGGAAAATCTTATAACGCCTCCTATGTCCGTGCATTGATGCCCGGAGTGCCGGCGGTGATGGTGAATCTGTCGTACCGAATGCAGGGGTTTTATGTTCAGAAGGGAAATCCCAAAGGGATCACGGGATGGGAGGATCTAAGACGAAAGGATCTGACGATCTTGAACAGGAGACCAGGATCAAGCGCTAGAGTTCTTTTGGATGTTCAGCTCAAACGTTTGAAGATACCGGCATCCTCAGTGAGAGGGTACGAAAAGATCATGAAATCGCATCTGACGATGGCTGCTGCTGTGGCGGGAGGAGAGGCGGATCTTGCTGTGGGCACGGAACGGATCTCCAAGCAGATCGAGGGGATCGATTTTATCCCATTGATGTCAGAGCGGTTTGATCTGGTTATGAAAAAGGATGCATTTAAGACAGAAAAGATGCAAAAGCTGATCGCGATCTTGAGAGATCCAGTTTTTCAGAAAGAAATTTCTCATTTTTCGGGAAACGATCATCGGCATCTGGGAAATGTGATCGGGGAGGTGTAAAAATGTTACATGTAAAAACACCGGAGGAAGTCTGGGAAGTGATCCAGCAGGAGTTTGGGCCGTTGGAGGATCGAAGTGAAGAGGTAGCACTGTCGGAAGCGATCGGAAGAGTTTTAGCTCAGGATATTGCGGCGGAGGAATATGTGCCGGATTTTAACCGTTCTACTGTGGACGGATATGCGATCCGAGCAAAGGATGCGTTTGGATGTACAGATGCGATCCCGGCGATCCTGCCGCTAGCGGGCGAAGTTTTGATGGGGGAAGCAGCAGGCTTTACGCTAAGACCAGAAACCTGCTGCGCGGTTCCTACCGGCGGAGAAGTTCCCGAAGGTGCGGATTGTGTGGTGATGCTGGAATATACAGAGGATTATAAAGATGGAACGATCGGAATATTAAAATCCGCAGCACCGGGTGAAAATATGATATTTCGGGGAGACGATGTCTACCCGGGCAAAGTTATCCTGGAGAAAGGACGGGTGCTGAGCTCACAGGATATCGGAGCTTTGGCTGCGATCGGGAAAACGAAGGTCTCAGTGGTGCGAAAGCTGATCGTAGGTGTGATCTCTACAGGGGATGAGTTGGTTTCAGCTGATCAAAAGCCTGGCCCTGGGCAGATTCGAGATGTGAACAGCTCTATGCTGGAGGCTATGCTGACGGTATTTGGAGCGAAGGTGATCCATTATGGCATTGTTAAGGATGTGGAGGATGAACTCAGAGCGGTTGTCCAAAAAGCTGCCAGCCAGTGTGACGCGGTCCTTCTTTCCGGAGGAAGCAGCGTGGGTGTGAAGGACGCTTCCTGCAGGATCATTGGATCGATGGGAAAACTTCTTTTCCATGGGATCGCGATCAAGCCTGGGAAACCGACCATCTTAGGGAAAATGGGAAATAAACCACTTGCAGGACTTCCTGGACATCCGGTGGCAGCGTATTTTATCACCAAATTGTTTATCCTTCCGCTTCTTGGAAGGCTGATGGGAAGAACGATGCGAAATTATACAGTCACAGCGCAGATCGCAGAGAATATCAGTGCAAATCATGGAAGGGCGCAGTATCAATGTGTGAGACTGGAACGCAGGACGGATGCGCAGGATGAAGTGCAGTGGACCGCGTATCCGATCCGTGGAAAATCAGGTCTGATCACAACTTTGGCTGGTGCGGATGGGTATTTCTGCATTTCCAGAGATTGTGAGGGGATTCCAAGAGGAGCGAACGTGCAGGTGACGGTCAGTATAGGAGATTGAGTTATGGGATTTGAATATTTAACAAATGCGCCGCTGGGACAGGCGAAGCAGGAATATCTGGATCTTCTGATCCAGAATGGGTTTGACTTTAAAACGGAGAGGGTGTCTGTGCAGGATTCCTGCGGACGGATCACCTCGCAGGCGGTTTACGCGGCAATCTGTGCGCCGCACTATGCAGCAAGTGCGATGGATGGCGTTGCGTTGGATGCCAAGGATTCTTTTGGTGCGACGGAGACGACACCGGTAAGGCTGACACCGGATCAATACATTGTGGTGGACACGGGAGATCCAGTCCCGGAGAATTGCGATGCGGTCATTATGGTAGAAGATATCGTAAAAAATGAGGACGGCTCGATCACGATCCACAGTGCGGCAGCGCCATGGCAGCATATCCGCCAGATTGGAGAGGATGTGTGCGCCGGGGAAATGATCGTGCCTTCCTATATGGAGATCACGCCTTCTTGCATCGGTGCAATGATCGCAGGCGGGATTTTGGAAGTTGAAGTCATCAAAAAGCCGGTGGTCGGCATCATCCCGACCGGAGATGAGATCATTCAGCCATGTGCAGATCCTAAGCCAGGGGATATCCTGGAGTTTAATTCCTCTATCTTTTCTGCGATGGTAAAGCAGTGGGGAGCAGAGGCAGTCACTTATCCAATTGTTCCGGATAAATTTGAGCAGATCCGGGATATGGTTTTAAAAGCATCTGAGGAATGTGATATCGTACTTTTGAACGCGGGATCTTCTGCGGGCAGGGAGGACTATTCAGCCAAAGTGATCCGGGAGCTGGGGGAAGCCCTATATCACGGGATCGCCATGAAGCCTGGAAAACCAGCGATCCTTGGATGCAGAGGAAATGTGCCGGTGCTGGGTGTTCCGGGATATCCGGTTTCTGGTATCATTGTGATCGAAGAATTATTAAGACCTTTGATCCTCCACTGGCTGAGGCAATCTGAGGATTCCAGACAGTATGTGCAGGCTGTCCTGACACGCCCGGTAGTCTCTGGATTGAAATATGAGGAATTTGTTCGTGTAAGGATGGGATATGTAAATGACAGACTGATCGCATCGCCGCTCAGCAGAGGAAGCGGTGTGGTGTCTTCGTTTATGAAGGCGGACGGAATCTTGGAAGTCCCGCAGGGAACGGAAGGTTATGAGGCAGGGGAGAAAGTGCGTGTTCGTCTGCTTGTGAAACCGGAAAAACTGAAAAACACCTTGGTAGTGATCGGAAGTCATGATCCTCTGTTGGATGAACTGGCAGATATGATGCACAGGGATTCCCAGGAAGTTTTCATGAGTTCTTCACATGTTGGAAGTATGGGAGGGATCATGGCGGTGCGACGCGGGGAAGCGCATATGGCGGGATGCCATCTGTTGGACCCGGAGACGGGTGTTTATAATATAGCATTTATGAAGCGATATTTTCCAAATGGCGGGATCCGTCTGATCCGCTGTGTGGGAAGGCAGCAGGGATTGATGGTCCAGAAGGGAAATCCTCTGAAATTTGAAAGATTTGCAGATATTGCGAAGGAAGGCGTGCGCTATGTGAACCGCCAGAAGGGTTCGGGAACGCGGATCCTGACAGATTATCTGTGCAAAAAAGAAGGGATTGATACGGATCAGATCTATGGCTATGAGAGAGAAGAACTGACGCATACTTCCGTAGCTGCTCAGATCGCCGCTGGTTCTGCGGATGCAGGAATGGGAATTTATTCAGCCGCGAAACTGTATGATCTGGAGTTTATCCCGATATGCATCGAGGAGTATGATCTGATCATTCCGGACAGTGCATGGGAGACACCGATGGTACAGCAGCTTTTGGAAACGCTGAAAAGCGAGGAGTTTAAAGAGAAACTGCGGATGCTCGGCGGATATACATTGGAAGCACCGGGGGAAGTGGTGGAGATCTTTGAGTGAAGATATGAGAAAAGAAGAACAAGAGAAACTACAGAGCGGACAGGTAGATGTGGTAGTCATTGGCGGAGGAATTCTGGGATGTTTTGCAGCGCGCAGTTTGATGCGTTGGAAGCTATCCGTCCTTTTGATAGAGGAAAAAGAGGATGTCTGTACGGGGATCACAAGGGCAAATTCTGCGATCGTTTATTCCGGATATGACAATAAAGCGGGGAGCTTGAAGGCACAGATGACGGTACGCGCAAATGCGGGATTTGCAGAGCTTTGCAAAGAGTTGGATGTTCCGTTTTGCAGGTGTGGTTCGCTGGCTGTGGCACAAGGGCCTTCGGCTGAGAGAGTGCTGCAGAAAAAATATCAAAATGGATTGAAAAACGGAGTGCCTGGACTTGCGCTTCTTTCAGGAGAAGAAGCACGCACTCTGGAGCCACATTTATCAGAAGATGTGACGATGGCACTCTATGCATCGAGTACAGGTACAGTGAATCCCTGGAAGCTGGGGATCGCAGCTTATGAGAATGCGTGTCATAACGGATGTGAGACGTGGATGAATACAGTGGTGACCGGGATCACTCATGCGCAGCAGGGCTATCGTGTATCGTATTGTATGAAAGGCCCACAGACATGTGAACAAAAAATAGGAGAGATCACCTGCAAAGCTATCTTGAACTGTGCTGGACTTGCTTCGGATAAGATCCAGGAAATGCTGTTTGCGCCGTCTGTCAGATTGACCTTGGATGCGGCGGTGTATCTGGTGACAGATCGAAAGATGGATAAGCCTGAGCATATCATTTTTCAGGAATGTGAGGAAAAAGGAAAAGGCATCACTGCCGTTCCTACCACAGATGGAAATCTGCTCGTAGCATCTGCCAGATGTGAACTGGGAAAAGCTCCTTTCTCAGTAAATACAGAAACGCTCTCGGAGCTGAAAGATATGACTGTGGGACTTTTGCCTAAGATAGATCTGTCAAAGGTGATCCGTTCTTTCGGCGCAGTGCGTCCGAACCCGCAGCAGGTCATAGCTCAAAAAAGCGAGGAGACCGGGCAGATCGAGTATATTCCAGATGGAAAAAGCATCGGAAGCTTTGTGATCGAAAATCCAGCATTTGGATTTTATAGTCTGATCGGGATCAAAACACCGGGGATCACCTGTGCGGACGAGTTGGGGAAGTATCTGGCAGAACACGTGGCAGCAGATCTGAAGGCGGAGAAAAATCTGGCATTTGATCCCTGCAGGAGAGGGATCACTTCTCTTCATGAACTTGAACTGAAAGACCGGGCTGCTTTTATCCAGGAACATCCAGACTATGGGACGGTTATCTGCCAGTGTGAGGATATCACCAAAGGAGAAGTCCTGGAAGCGATCCGCAGAGGTGCAGTGACCGTAGACGGAGTGAAACGCCGCGTTGGATGCGGAATGGGAAGATGTCAGGGAAGCCGCTGTCAAAGGAAGATCCAAACATTATTAGATGGAGCAGTAAATTTGAAAACATCCAGAAGTGAGGACAGCGGACAAATACAGGAAACGAAATATCATGTGGTGGTGATCGGAGCTGGCGCTGCCGGGATTTCGGCTGCGAGATCTGCGTATGAATCTGGCTGTGAGGATGTTCTTTTGATCGATTGCCGGAAAATGATCGGAGGTGTCCTGCCACAGTGTACGCATCGCGGATTTGGACAGCATCTGACAGGACCGGAATATATAGAAAACCTTTTGGAAGATTTTCCAAAACAGATCACTTGCTGGACAGAGACGATGGTATTGTCAGTCTCTGCGGATAAACGAATGCGGATTTCCGGGGAAAGAACAGGAGTGCAGGAGATCGCCTTTGACCAGCTGATCCTTGCTGCGGGATGCATGGAGATCCCGATGGGATTTTTGGCAGTAGGCGGGACAAGACCAAATGGAATCTACACGGCCGGGCAGGTGCAGGAGATGATGAACCTGCATATGGAACTGCCGCCAGACCCGGTGGTGATCTTAGGAAGCGGAGATCTGGGACTCATCCTGGCGGAGCAGTTATCGCAAAGAGGAATCCGGATCGCTGCGATGATAGAACAAAAAGACGCTTGCGGAGGCATGGCGGTCAACCGGGAGCGTATCCAAGGCTATGACATCCCGCTGTTTTGTTCTTCGACACTTGTACAGATACATGGAGACGATCAGGTTCAGGAAGTGCAGGTGAAAAATCTTCGGACGGGTGAGAGTTGTGTTGTGCCTTGCAGGAGCGTTCTGGCTGCGGTAGGGCTGAGACCAGACCTCTCACTGGTTGAGCACCTTTTTGATAAAAAGAAAGATGGAATCTTAAAACCAGAGGATCTGCCGGACTGGATCCATGTATGTGGAAACTGCAAAGAGGTTCATCCGATGATAGAAGCTGTGATAAAAGAGGGAAAACAGGCTGGAGAAAATGCAGCCAAATAGAAAAGCGGGGGCAAATGCCTCCGCTTTTCATTGAATAAGTGTATTGTATATAAAATAAAGAAAAAAGTCAGTATTAAAAGTATATAAAGTCAGTAGTAATGAAAATTATTTGATGTCGTTTTCTGTGATCGCTTTTACGTTCGGAGTTCTTCCGTCAGCAGAGCTTTCGATTGTCAGCTCACCTGCAGCTAACATTTCAACAGCTTTTGCACGAGCTTCTTCGTCCCAATCGTTTCCTACGATCTTCCAGTTGTTGTCAACCTGAGGAGAGATTGTGCCGCCTTTTACGTTAACGATGTAGTCACCGATAAGCTCACGTACACCGCCTAATTCACCTCTTACGTCCTTTTCGAGGAGTACTGGCAGTTCATCGCCTTCAGCAAATACTTCTCCAGGAGAGAGAAGCTGAGAGCTTGCACGGTAGTTGTTTACTGCGATAGTAAATTCATCGTCATCTTCTACAGGTGTTCCGTCCGGCCATGTCAGGTTCTGGATACGGCTTCCTGGTTCGTTAGCAACGTTGATCTCATAGTTTACACCCTGGAACATGTCGTACTGGTATGCACGTACATCTTCGCTGAAGGAGAGTGTCAGGTCGCCTGGCTGATATGTGTTGAAGTAAGATACAGTCCATTCCATATATTTCTTCAGCTGTTCGCCAGTCATCTGCAGTTTGTATAAGGTGTTCGCATATTTGTATACAAGGGCAGTATCGCATTTGCGGATATCACCTTCTTTGAGGTTTGCATCCATGATGAAGAGTGCGGAAGCAGATACGTCAGCACCTGTGTAGTAAAGCTGAACTTCCTGGATCAGGTCGATCAGGGCTGTATCCTGGATCTGAGCAGTTGGGATGTCAGCGATCTCGTTTTCCGGAGCAAGGTCTCCGCCTTCGAGTTTACCGATTACAGTAGAAGCATCTTCTTTTGCTTTTTCATCGTAAGGTTTTAACAGCTCGTCAAGTTCTGCATCAGACTCGTACTCGCTGAGTGTATGGCTTGTAGATGTGCGGTTTACTACGTCCCATCCATCGTCTGTTTTTTCAAGTTCCAGATGGATCTCGGCTAAAGTAGTAGCATCGCTCTTGTTTTCGATAACATAAACACCGTTGATCTCCTCACCTTCGATCAGCTGATGTCCATGTGCAGCAACGATCAGGTCAAGTTCCGGGCAAGCGTTTGCAAGGTCTGCTACACCGGATCCTGCTACTTCGTATTCGTTTTCGATGTCCATATGAACAACTGCGATCATAACGTCAACCTGGTCTTTTAATTCGTCGATCGCTGTGCGAACTTCATCAACCGGATTTGTTACTGTGCAGTCTTTTAAGTTTTCAGCATCCCATTTTGTGATGTTTGGAGTAACCATACCGATAACAGCAACTTTTACGCCGTTTTTCTCGATGATCTTGTAGTCATCTGCGATAGCATCTCCGTTTTCATCATAAACGTTACCAACAAGTGGAGTAGCTTTTTCCTGAGCTAAGATCTTTCTAACTACGTCCATACCATAGTTGTATTCATGGTTACCTGTTACGCATACATCATATCCGATCTCGTTCTGGGAAAGGATCATTGGATGGATGTCTTCGTCCAGGAAAAGTTCAGCAGAGTTACCCTGAATGGTATCACCTGCGTCTACTAAAATCGTGTTTTCGTTGCGAAGAGCATCGATAGCAGTGGACATCTGTACCATACTTCCGGATCTGTCTTCTTCGTTAGTTGCATAGTTCCATGTAGTGAACTTTCCGTGAGTGTCACTGCTGGCAAGGATCTGAAGATCCATTGTCTCAGCTTCAGCAGCCTGTTCTTCAGCAAATACAGCTGTTGTGCCAAGACCGTTCACAACTAATGCAGACATAAGAAGCATTGCTAAAAATTTTCTTCTCTGTTTCATAATTGTCCTCCCGTTTTTGTTTATTTTTTTTCTACGTCGACGTTGTACTAATTTTATACCATGATTTTGCCTTATAAAAAAGG
Organism: uncultured Blautia sp.; assembly: GCA_964609645.1. Lineage (GTDB taxonomy): Bacteria > Bacillota > Clostridia > Lachnospirales > Lachnospiraceae > Blautia_A. The sequence goes on along the minus strand of CAZSTD010000040.1, from coordinate 103 downwards.
ACTCGTGACGGTTTTTGTTGTGCATTTTGCATATGAGGGGTATTTTCGGCACAAATGTCTAATTTTGGGAGGTGGGTTTTGTCGAAAATTGCCATGAAAAAAT
>CAZSTD010000039.1:1397-16670 GCA_964609645.1 uncultured Blautia sp. | reverse complement strand
AAAAATATACTTGACGAGAGAAAAGAAACGTGGTATCTTATACAAGTACGTAAGAAAACAAAGCAGAGTTCCACTCTCACCTTAGCGCATGAGATAGTTAAGAGATATCTGATCAGCAGATTGGATTTAGCGACTTGGGTTTATATTACACAGTGAATCGGTAATGTCAGAAAATCGTGGGTTTTCATGGTTTTGACCGCTATATGATAGGAAGCAGGAGTGATTATCCTGAGGGCTGTCATGTGGCTGTTGAGGAGAAGCAGGCATTGGCGAGTGTGATATCAGAGTGTGGATCATGTCCACGCTTTTTTATGTTCCGGGGAATTAGACTTCCCGTTATACGTTATAATAATGAGTAGTTAAAATGAGGGCGACGAGAGTTATTAAAGTCTATCTATAGGTATGGAGGTGCACTACAATTAGCAATTTAATGATCAACGAACAAATCAGAGACAAAGAGGTACGCTTAATCGGTTCGGACGGAGAACAGCTTGGGATCATGTCCGCGAAAGAAGCAATGTTCAAAGCTCAGGAGGCAGGGCTTGACCTGGTTAAAATTGCCCCGCAGGCGAAACCACCGGTATGTAAGATCATCGACTATGGTAAATACCGTTACGAGCTTGCAAGAAAAGAAAAAGAAGCGAAGAAAAAGCAGAAGACCATCGATGTCAAAGAAGTGCGACTTTCACCAAACATTGATACCAATGACCTTAATACGAAAGTCAACGCCGCTAGAAAGTTCCTCTCCAAAGGTGACAGAGTAAAGGTGACCTTACGTTTCCGCGGTAGAGAGATGGCGCATATGGCAAACAGCAAACATGTGCTGGATGATTTTGCAGAACTTCTTGCTGACGTGGCAACCGTCGAGAAGGCACCAAAGGTTGAAGGCAGAAGCATGACCATGTTTTTAACGGAAAAGCGTTAAATATAATAGAGATACAGATCAAGGAGGAAATTTACAATGCCAAAAATTAAAACTTGTAGAGCAGCAGCAAAGCGTTTCAAAAAAACAGGTACTGGTAAATTAAAAAGAATGAAAGCTTACAAGAGCCATATCTTAACTAAGAAGACTACTAAGAGAAAGAGAAATCTTAGAAAAGCAACAATCACAGATGCAACTAATGTAAAGAAGTAAAGCTTATAAGAGCCATATCTTAACAAAGAAATCCCAGAAGAGAAAGAGAAATCTGAGAAAATCTACTGTTGTTGATTCTACTAATGTTAAGAGCATGAAGAAAGCATTACCATATTTATAAGAAGCATTCACAGAAGAGAGTTCGTACAGGAGGAAAATTAAGAAATGGCAAGAATTAAAGGCGGATTAAACGCAAAAAAAAGACATAATCGTACATTAAAACTGGCAAAAGGCTACAGAGGAGCCCGTTCTAAACAGTATAGAGTTGCAAAACAGTCTGTAATGAGAGCACTTGCAAGCTCCTATGCAGGAAGAAAGCAGAAAAAACGTCAGTTCAGACAGCTCTGGATCGCACGTATCAACGCTGCAGCTAGAATGAACGGATTATCCTACAGCAAAATGATGCACGGACTGAAAGTTGCAAACATCGACATCAACAGAAAGATGCTTGCTGAACTTGCAGTAAACGATGCAGCAGGATTTGCAGCACTTGCTGAGATCGCTAAAAAAGCAATCGCTTAATCTGCGGTCTATCAGATCAGTTAAAAACGGATATTAAGGGAATATGCAAAGAGGTGTTACTACCTTTTTGCATATTTTTTTGCATATTTTCAGATAAAAATGCATAATATGCAAAAACTGGACGTATTATTAATTTTTTCATAAAGTTTTCCTTGCACAGGGAAATATATGGTGCTATAATTGCTACAACAGAGTAAAGTGTTAGTGAAGCCAAGGCCGGCTGGGAACCCAGTTGGCTTTTTGCATAATCTGATGTGGATAAAATCTGTGAACTTTTCCACTAGAGTGCAAAGAAACATCCCGTAGCCATAAGAGAGGGAGAAGACAGGGATCTGGCTCATAAAACTGACACGAAAAAAGGAGGAAGATTATTATGAGAAATCTGAAAAAAGTACTCAGCGTGACAGCAGCCGCAGCAATGGTAATGACAAGCATTGCACCAGTATCTGTATTTGCAGACGATGCTACATTTAAGATCGGCGGTATCGGACCTGTGACAGGTGCAGCAGCAATTTATGGAGAAGCTGTAAAGAATGCGACAGAACTTGCGATCAACGAGATCAATGAGGCTGGCGGTATCAATGATTATCAGGTAGAGTTCAAATTTGAAGACGATGAAAACGATGCTGAGAAATCTCTGAATGCATACAATGCATTAAAAGACTGGGGAATGAACATCCTGGTTGGTACAGTTACTTCCACACCTTGCGTAGCAGTAGCAAACGAAACAGCAGCAGACAATATGTTCCAGCTCACTCCATCCGGAACAGCAGTAGAATGTGTTGCAAACCCGAACGTATTCCGTGTATGCTTCTCTGACCCGAACCAGGGTACAGCAGCAGCTCAGTACATCGGTGAGCATGAACTTGCAACAAAAGTAGCGATCATCTATGACAGCTCTGATGTATATTCTTCTGGTATCACTATGAACTTCACAGCAGAAGCTGCAAACCAGAACATCGAGATCGTAGCTTCCGAAGCATTCACAGCAGATAACAATAAAGATTTCTCCGTACAGCTTCAGAAAGCAAAAGACGGCGGAGCTGAATTAGTATTCCTTCCAATCTACTATACAGAAGCATCTCTGATCCTTGCACAGGCAGACAGCATGGGAATTGAAACAACATTCTTCGGATGCGACGGTATGGACGGTATCCTTGGTGTAGAAAACTTCGACACTTCTCTCGCAGAAGGTCTGATGCTCTTAACTCCATTTGCAGCAGACTCTCAGGATGAGAAAACACAGGCATTTGTAACAGCATACAAAGAAGCATACACAGATACTCCAAACCAGTTTGCAGCAGATGCTTACGATGCAGTATATGCAGTAAAAGCGGCAGCAGAAAAAGAAGGTGTGACACCTGATATGGAAATTTCAGACATCTGCGAAGCTCTGAAAAAAGGTATCACAGAGATCACACTGGAAGGTGTTACCGGTGCCGAGATCACATGGGCAGAAGACGGTGAACCGAATAAAGCTCCGAAAGCTGTAGAGATCAAAGACGGTGCTTACACAGAAATGGAATAATTTAAAGATTTATCACACATTTCATACGACATAATCCGGGGCTGTCTGCAAAATACAGACAGCCCTGTTACTTGAAATGATGCGTTTGCTTTTGGTAAAACAAAGATCTTTGTGTTTGGCTAAAGGCAAACGTGTCAGTTTCATTATTGTTTCCAGATCATTTGCTGGGTCTGCAATGGAGAAACTGGCCAGAGATGGAAAGAATAATTTAATCTTATTTTAGGAAAAAAGAAAGGAAAAACTTCTATGAGTAGTTTCTTATCATACCTTATCAGCGGTATCAGTCTTGGAAGTGTCTATGCGATCATAGCACTGGGATATACCATGGTATACGGAATCGCAAAAATGCTTAACTTTGCTCATGGAGATGTTATCATGATCGGCTCATATGTGGTATATATCGCAGTCAGCGGTTTAGGTTTAAACCCACTGCTTGCCATCGTGCTGTCTGTTATCATCTGTACAGTATTAGGTATCGTGATCGAAGGGATCGCGTATCGTCCGCTTCGTAATGCGGCTTCCCCGCTGGCTGTTCTGATCACAGCGATCGGTGTCAGCTATCTGCTTCAGAACTTGGCACTTTTGATCTGGGGCGCAGATACGAAATCATTCAGCAACATCATTACACTGCCGACCTTTAAGCTGGCAGGTGGTTCCATCGTGATCACAGGCGTGACTCTGCTTACGATCATCAGTGGTATCGTGATCATGATCGCTCTGATGCTCTTTATCAACAAAACGAAAACCGGACAGGCGATGCTGGCAGTGTCTGAGGACAAAGGCGCAGCACAGCTGATGGGTATCAATGTTAACAAAACGATCTCCACTACTTTCGCGATCGGTTCCGGACTTGCAGCGATCGCAGGTTTACTTCTGTGTTCTGCATATCCGTCCCTGACACCGTACACAGGTGCGATGCCTGGTATCAAAGCATTCGTGGCAGCCGTATTCGGCGGTATCGGATCTATCCCGGGAGCCTTCATCGGCGGTATCGTTCTGGGTATCCTGGAGATCTTCGGCAAGGCATACATATCTTCACAGATGGCAGATGCCATTGTATTCGGTGTTCTGATCGTGGTTCTGGTGGTTAAGCCTACTGGTATTTTGGGCAAAAACATTCAGGAGAAAGTGTAAGGTGGCAGACATGGAAAAGAAGAAATTAAACAAAACAACAAAAAGTAATCTGATCACATACGGAATGGTCCTTGCAGTATACCTGATCGTACAGGGAATGATCGCAGGAGATCTGCTCTCCAACCTGATGCAGGGTCTGCTGGTTCCGCTGTGTGTGTACGTGATCTTAGCGCTTTCTTTGAATCTGACCGTAGGTATCCTGGGCGAGCTTAGCCTTGGACATGCAGGATTTATGTGTATCGGTGCATTTACCAGTGCGGCGTTCACAAAAGCGACTATGAATACATTCACAAACGCAGGACTTCGTTTCTTTATCGCACTGCTCATCGGAGCTGTGTGTGCAGGGATCTTTGGATTTTTGATCGGAATCCCGGTACTTCGTCTGAAAGGCGACTACCTTGCGATCGTAACTCTGGCATTTGGCGAGATCGTCAAAAATATCATCAACGTGCTGTATGTAGGTGTGGACAGCAATGGCGTTCATTTTTCCATGAAGGACCAGATGTCTCTGGGAATGCAGCCGGATGGCAAAATGATCATCAGCGGTGCGATGGGTATCACAGGTACACCGAGACAGTCTACATTTACGATCGGTGTGATCTTGATCCTTGTGACTTTGTTCATCGTACTGAACCTGATCAATTCCCGCGACGGACGTGCGATCATGGCGATCCGTGACAACCGTATCGCGGCAGAGTCTATCGGTATTGATGTCACGAAATATAAACTGAAAGCGTTCGCGATCTCTGCAGCGCTGGCAGGCATCGGCGGTGTGCTCTATGCGCACAACCTTGCAACTTTGACAGCACTTCCAAAGAACTTTGGATATAATATGTCTATCATGTTCCTTGTATTTGTCGTTCTCGGCGGTATCGGAAATATGCGCGGTTCTATTATTGCGGCAGTGATTTTGAACCTGCTTCCAGAGCTTCTGCGTGGACTGAGTGATTACCGTATGCTGTTCTACGCGATCGTGCTGATCGTGATGATGCTCTTTAACTGGGCACCGAAGGCGATCGAGACAAGAGAGCGTCTGTTTGGCAGATTTAAGAAGAAAAAGGAGGCATAAGCGATGGCATTGCTTGAGGTAAAGAATTTAAATATTTCATTCGGCGGTCTTCATGCAGTGGATGATTTTCATGTCTCCATTGAAAAAGGACAGCTCTATGGACTGATCGGCCCGAACGGTGCAGGTAAGACGACAGTCTTCAACCTTCTGACTGGCGTATATAAACCGGATGAGGGGATCATCAGTCTGGACGGACAGGACATTACGGGCAAAAAAACAATTGATATCAACAAGGCGGGGATCGCCAGAACATTCCAGAACATCCGTCTGTTCCATAAGATGAGCGTGCTGGACAATGTAAAGGCAGGACTCCACAACCATGACAGATACAGCCTTTTTACAAGTATCGTACATACACCGAAATACTTTAAGGTAGAGAAACAGATGAATGAGGAAGCGATGAAGCTTCTGGAGGTTTTTGACCTTGACAAAGAGGCAGAGACTTTAGCATCCAATCTCCCTTACGGTAAACAGAGAAAGCTCGAGATCGCCAGAGCACTGGCGACCAAACCAAAACTTCTCCTTCTGGATGAGCCGGCAGCCGGCATGAACCCGAATGAGACAGCTGAGCTGATGGAAACGATCCGTTTTGTCCGCGACAATTTTGATATGACTATCCTTCTGATCGAGCATGATATGAAATTGGTTTCCGGGATCTGTGAGGAGCTGACTGTTCTGAACTTTGGACATGTGCTCACACAGGGAAAAACTTCAGATGTCCTTCATAACCCTGAGGTTATCAAGGCTTATCTTGGCGAATAATAGGAGGAGAGACAGATGGCATTACTGGAAGTAAAAGATATACAGGTCTATTATGGAATGATTCAGGCATTGAAAGGTATTTCCTTTTCCGTAAATGAGGGAGAGGTCATCGCGCTGATCGGTGCCAACGGTGCGGGCAAGACAACGACACTGCATACAGTGACCGGACTTTTGCGTGCGAAATCCGGACATATCATGTATGATGGACAGGACATTACGAAAGTCCCTCCGCACAAGATCGTAACTATGGGTATGGCACACGTTCCGGAAGGAAGACGTGTGTTTGCCAACATGACAGTTTTACAGAACCTGAAGATGGGCGCTTATACACGCTCTGATAAAAATGAGATCGAGGAGACGATCGAGAAGGTCTATAAGCGTTTCCCGCGTTTGAAAGAACGTCAGAACCAGACCGCAGGTACACTCAGCGGTGGTGAGCAGCAGATGCTCGCTATGGGACGTGCGCTTATGAGCCAGCCGAAGATCATTCTTATGGATGAGCCTTCTATGGGACTTTCTCCAATTTTCGTTAATGAGATCTTTGACATCATCAAAGAAGTGAGCAAGAGTGGCACGACCGTACTTTTGGTTGAGCAGAACGCAAAGAAAGCACTTTCTATCGCAGACAGAGCTTACGTTCTTGAGACAGGAAAGATCACGTTGGAAGGTAAGGCGAGCGATCTTCTCCATGACGAGTCTGTGCAGAAGGCTTATCTTGGTGAATAAATAAAGGAGGGAAATTTACATGGAAAATTTTGTGATCACGATTGCAAGACAGTACGGAAGCGGCGGACGTACCGTTGGTCTGATGCTGGCAGAGAAACTGGGAGTTCCCTTTTATGGCAACAAAGAGATCCTGCAGATGGCTTCCGACGAAAGCGGGATCGATATGAAACTGTTCGGACAGATCGAGGGCGGCATGAGCGTAAAAACCTCTCTGTTCAGCAAGAGCGGTCTGTACAAGGGAGAATTGATCCCGCCGACAGACAAAGGATTTATTTCCGATGAAAACCTGTTCAATTATCAGGCAAAGGTAGCGCATGATCTGGCAGACAAAAGTTCCTGCGTGATCGTGGGACGCTGCGTAAACCATGTTCTGAAGGATAGACAGAATACACTTCGTGTATTTGTCCATGCACCGTGGGAGTTCCGCGTGGAGAAATCCAGAACAAAGATCAGCGGATCAGATGAAGACATCGCGAAATTCCTTCAGAAGGATGACAAGCGCAAACAGGATTACTATCACAGATTTGTGGGCGGTGACTGGAGCGATGCTACCAATTATGATCTGTGTTTAAATACCGGCAAGCTGGGATTTGAAAAATGTGTGGAAGCGATCCTTTCACAGATGCAGATCATGGGAATGAAATAAATAAAAATCGTTGTTGAAGATATGTGAAGACATATTTTGGAAGGATTTCCACAGCCACAGAAGTCTGGCGGCGTGGAAATCCTTTTCTTTTTCATTGACAAGCACTTTCCCATCAGCGTATACTATACCATGGAAAGAAACTGGAAAAAGCACTTTAGGAGGAATAGGGTATGAAAGGCAATAACAGTATCAAAACAGTGGTGGCGATCGGTATTGGCGCAGCATTGTTCTTTGTACTGGGACGTTTTGTTGCGATCCCGAGTCCAGTGCCGAACACGAACATCAGCCTGCAGTATGCAGTATTAGCTTTGCTGGCTGCAATGTATGGCCCGGTGGCTGGCGGTCTGATCGGTTTTATCGGTCACACACTGGTCGATCTGTCATGGGGCGGCAGCCCGTGGTGGAGCTGGGTGATCACATCTGCATTTGTGGGAGTGATCGTTGGACTGTTTGCGAAAAAGCTGGAAGTGCAGGAAGGTGATTTTGGAAAAGGCAAGCTCGCAGTATTTACAGTGGCAAATGTGGCAGCTCATGTGGTAGGCTGGGTTGTTGTAGCGCCGGTGCTTGATATCGCGATCTATGCAGAGCCGGCGAATAAAGTATTTGCGCAGGGCGCATTTGCAGCGGTTTCCAACACACTGACCGGAGTGATCGTCGGAGGACTTTTGATCTTGGCATACACAAAGACGATCGCGAAGAAAGGCTCTCTGGATAAAGAGTAAGACCCAAAAGAATCCTGTAGTTTTAGACGCAGGATTCTTTCTTAATGTAAAGGATCAGACTAGAAGCAGACTAAAAAGATTTAAAACTATAGGAGTTTGGTTAAGAAAAGTGCATTTTCTGAGATAAAAAGATACTCCTGCCTGTGAGAGGATATGAGTGCGCACATGCAGGAGCGAACATGTATATTTGAGGTATTTGACGAATGAAAATAAATGAGAATAAGACTCCCATTATTTCTTTTAGAAATTTTTCTTTTCAGTATCGGGCACAGAAAAAACCTACGCTGAAAGGAATCAACCTGGATATCTATCCGGGTGAACGCATCCTGATCGCAGGTCCTTCCGGATGCGGTAAGAGTACGTTGGCTGGGTGTATCAATGGACTGAACCCATTTTCCAATCCGGGTGAATGCAGCGGAGAGCTGATCGTGGACGGCGTGCACGCACCGAAAAGCAGTATTTTTGAATTATCTGCACATGTGGGAACTGTGCTTCAAGACCCGGACGGGCAGTTTATCGGATTGACCGTGGGCGAGGACATTGCATTTGCGCTGGAAAACAGCTGTATGCCGCAGGACGAGATGTATGAGATCACCAGACACGCCGCAGAGCTGGTGGGGATCGAGGATCATCTGGGCTATGCGCCGCACGAGCTTTCCGGTGGACAGAAACAGAGAGTCAGCCTTGCTGGAGTGATGGTGGACGATGTGAAGATCCTTCTTTTTGATGAACCGCTGGCGAACCTGGATCCGGCTGCTGGAAAGCAGACGATTGAGCTGATCGATGAGATACAGGAAAAGACTGGGACGACGGTTGTGATCATTGAGCACCGTTTGGAGGATGTGCTCTGGCGAAAGGCAGACCGCATTGTTTTGATGGGAGAGGGCCAGATCTTGGCGGATCTTCACCCGGACGAACTGCTTTCTACCACTTTGCTCGAAGAAAATGGGATCCGAGAGCCGCTTTACCTGACAGCGATGCGCTATGCAGGGGTGGAGCTGTGCCCTGAAAAACAGCCGGCACATATTAATACGGTGGTCTTGGATGAGACAGATCACAGTAAGATGCACAGATGGTTTCAGGCGCGGCCGAAAGCAGAAGAAAGGAAGTCTCAGCAGCTGCTTTTGGAAGTTCGGGGGCTGAGCTTTGGATATGAAAAAGGCAGACAAACGCTGAGCGATGTGTCACTCTCGATCCAAAAGGGAGAGATGGTCAGCATTGTCGGTAAGAATGGTGCAGGAAAATCTACATTTTCCAAGCTGGTCTGTGGATTTGAGAACCCGGATGCGGGCGAGATCTTTTTTGCAGGGGAGGACCTTCTGAAACAAAATATCCGCCACAGAGCTAAGCATATCGGATATGTCATGCAAAATCCAAATCAGATGATCTCCAAGACCATGATCTTTGATGAGGTTGCGCTGAGCCTTAGAAATACGGGGATGCCAGAGGCAAAGATCCGTGAAAAGGTGGAGGAGACTCTGAAAGTATGCGGGCTTTATCCATTTCGAAACTGGCCGGTGTCTGCGCTTAGTTTTGGGCAGAAAAAGCGTGTGACGATCGCCAGTGTGCTGGTGCAGGATCCAGAGCTGATCATTTTGGATGAGCCGACAGCTGGACAGGATTTTCACCATTATACAGAGATCATGGAATTTTTGCGCGGTTTAAACGAGCAGGGAGTAACGGTTGTGATGATCACACACGATATGCACCTGATGTTGGAGTATACACGCAGAGCACTTGTGTTTGCAGATGGAAGGCTGATCGCAGACCGAAGTGCAGCTGCTGTGCTGTGTGATCCGGAGCTGATAAAGAGAGCTGCCTTGAAGGAGACTAGCCTTTTTACGCTCGCAAATCGCCTTGGGATCGATACACCGGAAGAATTTGTAGAACGTTTTATCGAAGAAGACAGGGAGGTGCGCAGTCATGGCCGCTAAGACCGTATTAAATTATCTTCCGAGAAAGAGTGTGATCCACAAGCTGACGGGAACGACGAAGCTGGCATTTTTCCTGCTGTTTACGTTTGCGAGCATGATCACCTACAATACATGGATCTTACTCGGGCTGTTTGCCGTGAGTCTTATTGCCTTTAAACTCAGCAAGATCCAGTTTAAGGAGATCCGGTTTATGATCGTTTTCATGCTGGTATTTCTTCTCTTAAATAATGTGTTTATCTTTTTGTTTGACCCAGATCAGGGGACAACGCTGTACGGGACCAGACATGTGCTGTGCCATCTGTTCTGGCGCTATGATGTGACTGCAGAGCAGCTATTCTATATGCTGAACATTTCGCTGAAATATTTTGTGGCACTGCCGGTAGCGATATTGTTTATCTCTGCGACGGATCCAAGTGAGTTTGCCGCCAGCTTAAACAGCATCGGGATTTCCTATAAGATTGGTTACTCTGTGGCGATCGCACTTCGTTATATCCCGGATATCCAGCGTGACTATCACAGTATCAGCCAGGCACAGCAGGCCAGAGGTGTAGAACTTGGCAAAAATGAACACTTTTTTGCAAGGATGAAAAACTCCGTAAATATCTTACTTCCTTTGATCTTAACGAGCCTGAACCGTATTGATACGATCTCCAATGCGATGGAGCTTAGAGGATTTGGAAAAAATAAAAAACGTACCTGGTATACCAAAAGACCGTTTGTGCGCAATGACTTTCTTGCGATAGGCTTGGGAGTGCTGCTCCTTTTGGTGAGCCTTTTTGTGACGATCAAGTTTGGAAGGTTTTACAATCCGTTCCACTAACTGTGAAAATAGCTGTGAGCAGTGAACGAAAACAGCGATGGCAAATGTGGATGAGAGGGATTTATATATTAGGTTTACATACAAAAAAGCTCAGATCTTATTCAGACCTGAGCTTTTTTAAATGTTCTTTGAGTGTCTTTTCGTATCCCATATCACTGAGTTCATAGAAACGTTCTTCTTTGATCTCTGAAGGCAGATACTGTTGATCTACATAGTGATTTGGATAATTGTGAGCATATTTGTATCCAATACCGCGTCCAAGGTTTTCGTGACCGCCGTAATGTGCATCCTGAAGATGTGCAGGAACGGTGGTCTTTGTTTTTTTGACAGAATCCATCGCCGCATAGATGGCGTTGACTGCGGAATTGCTCTTTGGTGCGCACGCCATATAAGTGACTGCCTGGGAGAGGATGATCTGTGATTCCGGCATTCCCACACGTTCGACTGCCTGGGCAGCAGCTGCTGCCACGCACAGAGCCTGTGGATCTGCATTGCCGATATCCTCGGAGGCAAGGATCATGATCCTCCTTGCGATAAACTTCACATCCTCGCCGGCATAGAGCATTTTGGCCAGATAATAGACAGCTGCGTCAGGATCAGATCCTCGCATACTCTTGATAAAAGCGGAGATGATATCGTAATGATTGTCTCCGTTTTTGTCATAGCGCACAACACGCTTCTGGATACACTGGGAGGCGACATCCAAAGTGATGTGGATCAGCCCGTCATCGCTCCTCGGTGTCGTCAGGATGCCAAGCTCGACTGCGTTGAGGGCATTTCGGGCATCTCCTCCTGCCATATCTGCAAGGAAATCCAAAGCATCGTCATCGATCTTTGCGCGGTAAGTCCCCATTCCTTTGACCGGGTCGTTTACAGCGCGAAGGATCAGTTCTTTGACCTCAGAGATCTCCAAGGGTTTTAGCTCGAAGATGATGGAGCGGGAGAGCAAAGCAGCATTGACTTCGAAATATGGGTTTTCAGTCGTCGCACCGATCAGGATGATCGTTCCATCCTCCACAAACGGCAGGAGATAGTCCTGCTGACCTTTGTTAAAACGATGGATCTCGTCGATGAACAGGATAGTTTTTTTGCCATACATACCGAGTGCCTGCTGTGCATCCTTTACCACAGCTTCCATGTCTTTTTTGCCAGCGACTGTAGCGTTGATCTGGGTAAATCCTGCGCTGGTCGTGTTCGCGATCACTTTGGCGAGAGTGGTCTTGCCGGTACCTGGAGGGCCGTAGAAGATGACAGAGGTCAGCTTGTCGGCTTTGATAGCTCGGTAGAGCAGAGTGTTTTTGCCGATGATATGCTGCTGGCCGACAACTTCCTCGAGCGTGGTCGGGCGTAGCCGGGATGCTAAAGGCGACTCTCTGTCTAAGGTTTTTGATTTTGCATATTCAAATAAATCCATGATCTTTCTCCATAAAAAGGAGCTTATAAAAGCTCCTCCATGATCTTGCCATATATTTCCTGATAATGTGTAGGCCATTTTTTGCAAATGGACTGTGCTGCTTCCAGATTAGGAGCTGCGATGTTCAGATCGATCAGAGAGACTCCCTTTTCGATCAGCTGGCATCTTGCAGAGTAAGTCCCCTGTTTGGTGATATAGTAATCAGCCGGGGTGATGATGCGCTCCTGAGCTTTAAACCCTTCGGATTTCAGATATTCTTTTACTTCGTTCTTAATTTCGGAAGAAACATCCTTCTGGAAGAAGGAGAGTGTTTTTTTACCATCTTCGGTGATCCGATAATGTGAAGAATTAGAACGAGTATCCATGCTGATAAGCTCTGACTCCACCAGCTCGGAGATCGCCTGCTGGAGATGGAAATAATTGGTGTATTCCCGATCTAGGATAAATTCAGAGATCTGTGAATTGGTGAGCGTGCCGTCTGTATTTTGGAGCATATACAATACGATTAATTTATAAATGGTAAATGGTGTTGACAAAGTGTTCCCTCCCTTATCAAATTTGTTGCAGCCTGTCGCCGGTAAGGGCGGACGGCCAAGTTACCTGCAGGAGAAGTGACTTCCCTGAAAAGCTTGTTCTTCTTTCATCTGATGGTGAAGAAGATTTAATACCTCTCGTTTACGGCTTGCCCACAAAGGCGCGATGAGCAGGTCCTTGGGACCATCGCCAGTGATCCGGTGAATGACGATATCCGGTCTGAGATGGCCAAGACAGTCGATCAGAAGTGAGAGATACTCCTCCCTCTCATAAGTGCGAAAGAGTCCTCTTTCGTAATCTGCCGCCAGATCTGTACCGCGCAGTACATGCAAAAGCTGCAGCTTGATCCCTTGAATGTCCATTTGGCTCAGATAGTCCATAGTCGCAAGGATATCCTCGCAGCTTTCTCCTGGAAGTCCGAGGATCGTGTGCACGATGACTTCGATGTCTTCCCTGTGTAGACGGGATACTGCATTCTCAAAGCAAGAGAGCGGATAACCTCTGCGGATATATCTGGCTGTGGATTCGTGGATTGTTTGAAGCCCAAGTTCGACCCAAACAGGCTTTTGCTGATTTAAGCGGGACAGCAGTTCGACAGTCTGCTCATCCAGGCAGTCCGGTCTGGTCCCAATGGAAAGCGCCACTACTTTTGGATGTGAGATAGCTTCCGTAAAGATCTTTTCTAAATATTCGATCGGTGCATACGTGTTGGTGTATGCCTGAAAATAAGCGATATATTTTTGAATCGGGCGTTTCTGCGACAGGATCGAGATCTGACTTTCGATCTGCTCGGTGATGGAAAGTGCCGCATCTGCAGCGAAATCACCGCTTCCGCCCGCGCTGCAGAAGATGCAGCCTCGCGTGCCGATCTTACCGTCACGATTGGGACAGGACATACCGCCGTTTAAGGTGACTTTATAAACTTTTTCACCGAAGCGTTCCCTCAGCATATAGTCAAGGGAATGATACGGTTTTTCTCCCCACTTTTTCATACGCTGTGTGTATCGTCTGATGCAGCGATCTCTGCGCCTATGGCATCGATCTGAGCATCCTCATCGGATGTTCCTTCCTGCGCCGGGATATAATTGTCAAAGATCTTTGCCAGAAAATGTCCATTGATGAATGCTTCCAAAGAAAATCCCATTAAAAGCAGGAGCATGATCACAGTGGACTGCACCTGAATATTCTGGATCAAAAATACAGCAGCAGGGGCGATCGTGATAACTGCCATCAGGACTGTGTAAGGGAGATGACGGATCGCCATAAGGGTGGCATTGCGGAACGTATTTTTGGTCGAGTTGTAAAACTTTGAGAGCACTGGGTAGATATACAAAAATACGATCAGGTACAGGAATGCAAATGCGATGAAGATGATGTAGAGTACCTGTGACAAAGAACCGCTCATGCCCATCACGATGTGCAGGTCAAAGTACAAGATCGCACCGATGACGAGCATGATGATGTTGATGATGGTTGCCTGCTTGAAATTCTGCTTAAAAGATTTAAAGAAACTCTTAACAATATAAGATTCTTCGTTGCGTGCCATTTTCAAGGTGACATAGTGGAGTGCAGTCAAGGATGCACCGATGGTTACGATTGGAAGACAACAGATCAGGAAGATCACGTTCAGTATGATAAGGTCAGCGACCCGGCCCATCACAGAGAAAAACTTGTTGTCCATGTTAAAAAATCTGTCCATTCGTTCAAACTCCTTTGTATATTAAGTATAGCGTTCCATATTAGTATAACGAATCAGATAACAAAAAGCAAATCTTTTATGAAACGAGGAGCTGGTCGGCAGTGACGAAACAATAGCCCTTTTGGGTAAAAAGATCTGCGATCTTTAAGGCTGCATCCACGGAAGTCTGGTATCCATCGTGCATCAAGATGATCGATCCGTCCTGTACCTGCTCTTTGGCGATGGAAAGAATAGCGTCGATGTTTTGACTTTTCCAGTCTAGGGTATCAACGTCCCAGAATACCGGAAGCATGGAGACAGACAGATCCATATCTTTGATCCATGCGCCGAAAGGGGGACGCACATAGGAGGGATAGACACCAGTGACTTCGTAGATCCGGTTGTTGGTCTTTTCAATCTCAAGACGTGCCTGCTGAGCGGGAACTTTGTCAAGCTGGACATGATCCCAGGTGTGATTGCCGATCAGATGTCCGTCTTCGCTCATCTGCTGGAGAAGTTTTTCGTTTCCTTCGATGTTTTCTCCAATGAGAAAAAATGTCGCAGGGATGCCTCTTTTGCGCAGGCCCTCCAGGAGCAGTGGCGTATATCTGGCGTTAGGGCCGTCGTCAAAGGTGAGGGCGATCCTGGG
>CAZSTD010000039.1:0-1297 GCA_964609645.1 uncultured Blautia sp. | reverse complement strand
CGTCTGTCTGCATCAGACAGGATAGATACGGTAAGGACTGTCAAAAGGAGCAGGGACAGACGGATAGAGGCAGCGAGGTTTGATCTTTTATTCATAATAGGATGGGAGTACACCTTGGATTCTTTCTATAATTATATCGGGGTAGATAAGAAATCATGACAGCCATGTAGTTGATATCACTATCAATTTGTAGTGTATTTTGATAAACTATAAGAAAATAAAAAAGGCGGTCAGGAGAAAGCGATGAAAAAACAAAGCACCAATCTATTCTTGATTTTAGCATTTGCAGGTATTTTTGCAGTGATCTATCTGACAGGAGAATCTTATTACAATGGACTGACGGGTAAAAGCAGCATACAGCAGGAAGAACTGAGGGTATATCAGTACAAATATGATATGATCGTGGACAGTCCGGATTCTTCTTTCTGGCAGGCAGTGTACACCAGTGCGCAAAAATGGGCAGAAAAAAATGATGCACTTTTGGAATTGAAAGGAAGTGGCAAAAAGACGGAGTATGATAAGCTTGATTACATGAACATGAGTATCGCATCCCGCGCAGATGGGATCATTCTCCAGTATAGCGGAGAAACCGGGCTGGAGGCGAAGATCGATGAAGCGGTGCAGGAAGGGATCCCGGTCGTGACGGTTATGGGAGATGCTGTGCGCAGCAAACGGCAAAGCTTTGTGGGGGTCAGTGATTATCAGCTCGGCAGTGCCTATGGAGAAAAGGTTGCGGATTACGTAACGCAGGATACGCACCGTATTTTGATCCTGCTCAAGAAAAACATCGACGATATGAATCAAAGCCAGATCTATACACAGATCAGCAATGCAGCGCAGGCGAAATCGGACTTTGATGATCAGATCGAAGTCACTGGAAGAAATCTTTTATCCACGGGAACTTTTGAGACGGAGGAAGCAGTTACGGATATTTTTCAGCAGAAAGATAAGATCCCGGATATTTTGGTGTGTATGGATGAGGAGACAACCGAATGCGCACGTCAGGCAGTCCTGGACTTTAATCTTGCTGGAAAAGTGACGATCATTGGTTATTATAGTTCAGAGGATATCCTCACTGCGGTGGAAAAGGGAGTGATCTCAGTGACCTGTGATGTGAATACAGAGCAGCTTGGCAGATACAGTATTGAGGCTCTGACAGAATATCACAAAGAAGGAAGGACAAACTCCTATCACAACGTAGACATCAGTTTTTTGGATAGAAATGCAGTGCGTGCACTGCGGAGGGAGGCTTTGGAACAATGAGACGGATCCGATGGAAAGATCTTTCACTGGTGAG
>CAZSTD010000038.1:3707-17732 GCA_964609645.1 uncultured Blautia sp. | reverse complement strand
GGAAATTTGGGCTTGTCAGTGTAACTGCAATTTGCTATGCTGATTTTATATGAACAAACGGTTGCGTAATGGGGTGTTTTTATGGAAACAGAAAAAAAGAAAATTTATACGATCGAGGATGTCGCGCGGGAATTGGGAGTAAGTAAGACTACCGTTTCAAGGGCGATCTCCGGAAAAGGCCGAATTGGGCAGGCGACAAGGGATAGGGTGCTTGCTTTTATCCGGGAGCATGATTACCGTCCTAATATCATGGCGAAAGGTCTTGCGCAGAAAAAAACTTATAATCTGGCATTGCTTTTGCCGAGAGATTATGGAGCGACGGATTTTCCATTTTTTAAGGATTGTATGTGTGGGATTTGCGAGACTGCATCTGCGCACGACTATGATATCATCATTTCTATGATCGACGGAGAAGATCTTTCGCGGGTAAACAGGCTTTATGCGAATGGAAAAGTAGATGGGATGATCATAAGCCGTGCTATGGTCAGTTCAAAGGAGCAGGAATATCTGAAAAAATGCAAAGAGCCATTTGTGGTGATCGGACCTTGCGATGACCCGGAGATTCCTTTTGTGGACAATAAAAATGAGGAAGCAAGCCAGGAACTGACAAGCGTTATGCTGCTCAAAGGAATGAAACGGATCGCGCTTTTGGGAGGGGATCTTTCTTACAGTGTTACGGGAAGCAGATACCAAGGATTTGTAAATGCTCATAATGCGATGGGGATTCCGATCGATGAAAAACTTATCTTTATGAACGCGGATGAACAGCTGAAAGTTGAGGCGGCAGTCCAGGCAGCGATTGAAGAAAAAGCAGATGCGATCTTATGTATGGACGATGTTATCTGCAATATGTGCCTTTCGTGTCTGAAAGAAAAAAGGATCCAGATCCCTCAGCAGATGAAAGTGGCCAGCCTTTATGACAGCAAAAATATGGAATGCAGCAATCCTTCGATCACGAGTGTACATTTTGATACGATAAAGCTTGGAAAAATGGCCTGTCTTAAATTGCTGAACCTTCTTGGTGAAGTGACCAAAGAGGAAGAAACGCCGATGAATTATCAGGTGATACTGCGGGAATCCACGCAGTGATCTTGGAAATCTAGTTTAGAGATTTTTGATAAAAAGGTTGTGCGATTGCGCAGATAAGAAAGTTTTAGAATCTGTTTTTTTGTGCAATATAGTGAAAAGAAAAGTTTAAAATTAGATAATAATCTACAATTGACAATACGAAAGATATGGAATATACTAACAATATGAACAAGCGGTTGCGCAATTTTCAAAGCAAGGCGATAGGATGGACTTGTGCCTATTATTGCATTGCCTGCGCAATGTATAAAACGCGGAAAACAGGAGGCAGAAATCATGAGAAAAATGACAAAACAGGTGATCGCACCGGTACTTGCAGCAGCTATGGCACTTTCCTGCACAGTATGTGTAAGTGCTGCAGAGGATGAGACGATCAAATTGACGGTATGGGCAGCAGAGGAAGATCAGGACTTAATGAAAACCCTTACAGACAAATTCCAGGAAGCTTATCCAGATCAGAAATTTGAGATCCAGATCGGTGTAGAATCCGAGTCAACAGCAAAAGATACGATCCTGACAGACATTGAAGCAGGCGCTGATGTATATGCTTTCCCGGATGACCAGATCCCGGACCTTGTAAGAGCAGGCGCACTTCTTAAATTAGATGATTATGCAGAAGCACTTCAGCTTGCAGGAAAAACATTAGATGATGTAAAAGCTGCAAACGTAGAAGGTGCAGTTGATGCAGCTACTGTTGACGGCGGACTGTATGCATTCCCGAGAGCAGCAGATAATGGATATTTCCTCTACTATGATTCATCTGTTCTGTCTGAAGAAGACGTGGCAAGCTGGGACAGCCTCCTTGCAGCAGCAGACGCAGCAGGCAAAAAAGTTGGTATGACACTTTCATCTGGATGGTATAACGCATCTTTCTTCTATGGAGCTGGATTTACAACAGGATTAAATGAAGACGGCACAACTACTATCGACTGGAACGGAACAAGCGCAGATGGATATACAGGTGTGGATGTTGTAAAAGGAATGCTGAACATCGCAGGAAGCCCTGCATTTATGGCAGTTGCAGACGGTGACGTTTCTAACCAGATCGCATCTGGAAACCTTGCGGCATGCGTATCTGGTACATGGGATGCCATCACAGCACAGGAAGCATTTGGCGATGGATATGCAGCAACAAAACTTCCTACTTTCACAGTTGGTGATGCACAGGTTCAGCAGGGATCTGTAGCAGGTTATAAATATGTTGGTGTAAACGGATATTCTGAGAACTCCGGATGGGCAGTTCTCCTTGCAGAATACCTTACAAATGAAGAATCTCAGCAGATGTTCTTTGACGAGAGAGAAAGCGGTCCTTCCAATAAAAATGTAGGCGCTTCTGATGCGATCAAAGAAAACGTAGCACTTGCAGCACTCGCAGAGCAGTCTGAATACGCTCAGGCTCAGAAGGTTGGCGGAAAATACTGGGATCCAGCACAGACATTTGGTGAGCTGGTAGCACAGGGAACATTAGCAGTAGATGATGACAATGCGATCCAGGAAGCACTTGACAACCTGGTTGAAGGTGTAACTGCACCGCTCGAATAAGAGACCTTTGAATAAATTTCATAGATATGAATAAAAAAACAGCCCATATGCATGCTGGCATGTGGGCTGTTTTAGGCAAAATATCGCGAGGAGGAGTGACATGGCAGCACAGGAAAAAAATTCTGCCGCAGCGGCAGTGAGTGGATTCTTCAAAGCCATCGGTGGATTTTTCACAGACTTTGGTACTGCTGTAGTAAAAGGTGATGCGTTTGTAAAATTGTCCCTGATTTGGATGGGAGCCGGATATGCGAAACGTAAACAGTACATAAAAGCTGTTTTGATGACATTGCTTGAGATCGCAGTGATCGTATTTTCTGTAAAATTTGCAATGCAGTATGTGCCGAAATTTACCACACTTGGTACCGTAAAGATGGAAAAGGTCTTCAACATGAAGACGATGAAAAGTGAATTTAATGATTATGATAATTCGTTTACAATTCTATTGTTCTCACTGTTCAGCTTTGTTGTGTGGTTTGCAGCAGCAGTTGTGTGGTTTAAAAATGTGGTAAATGCTTACGAGCTTCAGAAATTGGAAGAAGCTAGAAAACACATCAATACTTTCAAAGAAGATCTCAGATCTTTGACAGAAGAAAACTTTCATATTACATTACTGACACTTCCAGTACTTGGAGTTGTGATCTTTACATTGATCCCGATCTTGCTTTTGATCTTTGTAGCGTTTACAAATTATGATCAGCAGCATATGCCGCCTACAGAATTGCTTTCATGGGTGGGACTTAACAACTTTATCAGCTTGTTTGGCGGCGGTGGACTGACCACTACTTTCGGATATGCGTTTGTGCGCGTTCTTGGATGGACGCTGGTATGGGCATTTTTTGCAACCTTTACCACTTACATCGGCGGTATCCTGCTTTCTTTGCTTCTCAACAATAAAAAGACAAGATTTCCAAAAATGTGGCGTACACTGTTTATCGTGACGATCGCAGTTCCGCAGTTCGTATCACTTCTGCTGGTACGTAACTTCTTCTCAAACGGCGGTATCGTCAATACAATCTGCACTAATATTGGATTGACCGGATTTTTACGAGACATCGGATTGGTATCTACAAGCTATATCCCGTTCCTTTCTGCTCCTGGCTGGGCACATGTGATGATCATCCTGATCAATATCTGGATCGGTGTTCCGTATCAGATGCTGATCTCTACCGGTGTTCTGATGAATCTTCCGTCTGATCAGCTTGAAAGTGCGAGAGTGGATGGTGCTACAAACTTCCAGATCTTTAGAAAGATCACGATGCCGTATCTGCTGTTTGTAACAGGACCGGCGCTGATCACAGACTTTGTAAAAAATATCAATAACTTTAACGTTATTTACCTGCTTACACAGGACGTATACACAACTACAAATCAGGCGATGGCAAACTCACAGGCAAAAGAGGTTGACCTTCTGGTTACCTGGCTGTTCCGTCTGACTCAGGACTACTATAACTATAAGATGGCATCTGCGATCGGTATCATCGTATTTATCATCTGTGCGCTATTTACACTGGTTGCATTTAACCGCATGATCAAGGGAGATAAGGAGGGAACATATCAATAATGAGAAAGATGAAAGATAATCGTACTTCTTCAATAGTGCTGCACAATTTATTGATCGCAGTATTGGCATTTATCTGGCTGATCCCGATCGTATGGCTCGTATGTACTTCCTTCAGTGCGTATTCCGGAATGAATACCAGCACCTTTTTCCCGAAGGAATGGAGCATTACCAATTATCTGAAACTGTTCCATTCAGATTCTGTATCTCAGTTTCCGCAGTGGTTCCTGAATACATTTATCATCGCATGCTTTACTTGCGTGATCTCAACGATGTTTGTGCTGATGGTTGCCTATGCGACATCTGTTATGAGATTTAAGATGAGAAAACCTTTGATGAACATGGCAGTTATCTTAAATATGTTTCCTGGCATGCTGTCCATGATCGCAGTATATTTTACTTTAAAATCTTTTAACCTGACAAACAGTTATGCAGGTCTGATCATGGTTTATTCTGCTTCCTCAGGTCTGGGATATCTGATCGCAAAGGGATTCTTTGACACGGTTCCGAGAGCTCTTTGTGAAGCTGCAAGGATCGATGGATGCAGCGAGGCAAGGATCTTCTTCCAGATGGTTCTTCCTATGAGCCGTCCGATCGTTGTATATACTGTTATCAGCAGTTTCCTTGTACCGTGGATGGATTTCGTGTATGCGAAGATGATCTTAAACGCTGGAATTTCTTCTAAATACACGGTTGCGATCGGTCTGTATAAGATGCTCGATAAGAGCTTGATCAACACGTACTTTACACAGTTTTGTGCAGGTGGCGTGCTGGTATCTATACCGATCTCCATTTTGTTTATGATCATGCAGAAATTCTATGTGGAAGGAATTACAGGCGGCGCTGTAAAAGGTTGATATTATGAATATGATGACGGGAAGAAGGGGAGTAGTCTGGAAAACTCCGGACATTACAGCCGATGGGCTGAAAATGTTTGCGTGTATTACCATGCTGATCCAGACAATTGGAATTGCTGTTGTCGAGAAAGGACTCATCCATTTGGACCAATACACACAGGACAGCTTAAATCAAGCGCTGTCCCAGGATTCCCGTCTGATGACACTTGCGGGAATCGGATCCATCATGCAGTTGATAGGCGGGATGGCGATTCCCGTATTTGCATTTCTACTGGTTGAGGGATTTCGCAACACTTCAAATTATAAAAAATATCTGATCACGATGGTGCTCACAGCATTAATTAGCGAGATTCCTTATGATCTCGCGATCTGCGGAAAAATCTGGGACTTTTCGAGTCAGAATGCCATGATCACGATGAGCATTTGTCTGATCATGCTCAAATGCATGGATATTTTTAAAGATACAGAGGGAGCGCTTGGCGGTCTTATCAAAGCATTGATCGTGCTTGCAGCGGTAGTCTGGGTAAGCCTTTTCCGGGCAGAGTATGGACTGTGTATGGTGCTCTTAGTAGCTGTGTTTGAGGTGTTTTATACAAAAAATGTCTTAAAGACGGTAC
This sequence comes from uncultured Blautia sp., assembly GCA_964609645.1. Classification (GTDB taxonomy): domain Bacteria; phylum Bacillota; class Clostridia; order Lachnospirales; family Lachnospiraceae; genus Blautia_A. Next base: position 12,072 of record CAZSTD010000038.1, on the reverse strand, counting down.
TTGGCGTTTTGCTGAGTCTGATGTACGTGACAGGCCCGCTTTCTTTTTATGGGATCTGGTGCTACAATGGAGAACGAAAAGACCGTATTAGCAAGTACGTATTTTATGCGTTTTATCCATTGCATCTTCTGGTGCTGGGAATCGTTGCAAATGTTCTTTTATGATGAAAAAATTTAGAAGTGGATAGATTAAAAGGACATAAAAATTTGAGTAGCATAGCAATTTAAAAAAGAAAAAATAAGTCAGAAAGACAAAGAGGGAGATAAAAGATATGGATTTCAGAACTGACAAGCTGCTTCATGGCGGCGATTATAACCCTGAGCAGTGGTTAAAGAGACCGGACATCTTAGAGAAGGACTTGGAAATGTTGGAAGAATCCGGATGCAATGTGGTAAGCCTTGGAATCTTCTCATGGTCTACACTGGAACCAGAAGAAGGAGTATTTCATTTTGAATGGCTTAAGGAGATCATAGAAAAACTTTATCAGAGAGGGATCTCTACGATCCTGGCAACGCCATCCGGTGCGCGTCCAAAGTGGATGGCAGATAAATATCCGGAGGTTCTGCGTGTGGATGAGACACGTCACAGAAACCTGTTTGGATTTCGACATAATCACTGTTATACCTCTCCGGTATATAGAGAAAAAGTACGCATCATAAATAAAAAATTGGCAGAGGAAGTTGCGACTCATCCGGGAGTGATCTTATGGCATATTTCTAATGAGTACGGTGGAGAATGCCATTGTCCGCTTTGTCAGGATGCTTTCCGCAAATGGCTGAAAGAGAAGTACCAGACGATCGAAAACTTAAATGACCGGTGGTGTACAACGTTCTGGAGCCATACCTACAACAGCTTCGACCAGATCGAGAGTCCGTCGAAGAACGGAGAGACACAGCTTCATGCGCTCAATCTGGACTGGAAACGTTTTGTCACACATCAGACTGCAGACTTCATCCATCACGAGATCGCTTCCGTGAGAGAAGGAGGAAGTGACCTTCCGACTACTGCGAATCTGATGCACTATTTTGGCGGACTCGATTACTTTAAGATCGCCAAGGAGATTGATGTAGTTTCCTGGGATACTTATCCAACCTGGCATAAAGAAGCAGTGATCGATACTGCTTACGACAATGGAATGTGTCATGATCTGATGCGTTCTTTGAAAGGGAAACCATTTTTCCAGATGGAATCCTGCCCAACTTCAACGAACTGGCAGAGTGTCAGCAAGCTGAAAAAACCGGGAATGCTCTTTGCACAGTCTATGCAGGCGATCGCACACGGAGGAGAAGGTTCCCTTTACTTCCAGATCCGTCAGAGCCGGGGGGCTTCCGAGAAATTCCACGGAGCCGTGATCGATCATTATGGCGGAAAGGACACCAGAGTCTTTAAAGAAGTTTCTAAGGTAGGCGCAGCGCTGAAAGAACTGCAGGAACTGGCAGGAACAACGATGAGCAGTCCGGTCGCTATGATCTATGACTGGGACAGCCAGTGGGCTATGGAAGATAGTCAGGGACCTAGAAACAAAGGCTTGCACTATCTGGAAGCGATGCTGAAATTTTACAGAGGCTTCCGCAGACAGGGTATCAACGTGGATGTCATTGATATGACCTGTGACATTGAGAAGTATAAAATACTGGCACTTCCGATGGTGTATATGTTTAAAGAAGGATTTGCTGAAAAAGTCCGCACATTTGTAGAGAATGGCGGTGTGCTGGTGACGAGCTACTGGTCTGGGATCGCAGACGACACGGACAGATGCTATCTGGAAGGAACACCTCACGGACTTATGGATGTGCTGGGTATCCGAAGTACAGAGATTGATGGATTATATGATTGGGAAGAAAATTCGTTTGTTCCTGTTGAGGATAATGAACTGGGGATTGATAGAACATATACCTGCAAGTATCTTTGTGACCTTGTAGAGCTTCGCGGAGCACGTACCTTGATGACTTACGGAAGTGACTTCTATGAAGGATATTCCTGCCTGACTGTCAATGAATTTGGCAAAGGAAAAGCCTGGTATGTAGCAGCAGACGCTGAGAAAGATTTCTATGGAGATTTCCTTGAAAAACTTCTCAAAGACAGCGATGTTTCCTGCGGTGTCAAAGGTGAGATCGCAGATGGGCTTGAGATCACTGTGCGTGAAAGTGCTGATGCGAAATATTATATTTATCAGAACTTTGCAGAGAAAGCCATCACACTTCCTGTACCAGAAGCTGAAGCAGACTGGATCTATGGAAATGGAGAAGGTGAACTTGAAGCTTATGGACTTGCAGTTGCTAAAATAAAGAAAAATTAAGAGAGATCTCTCCGGATGAACAGGTAAAAGCTGTTTGCCGGAGAGATTTTTATGCATAAATGTTCTTTTTTTCCACATAATATCCTTAGGATATAACCTTAAAGTAAAGATGCAAAAAAGCGAAAAGGCAGCGTATAAATCTGTAAAAAATATCAACGGGACAAAGAGGAGGAAAAAAGAGCATGAAAGCTACAGGGATAGTGAGGAGGATTGATGATCTCGGAAGGGTAGTGATCCCGAAGGAGATCCGAAGAACATTGAGGATCAAGGAAGGAACACCGCTGGAGATCTTCACAGACAGAGAAGGTGAGATCATCTTAAAGAAGTATTCGCCGATCGGGGAATTGAACCTGTTTGCAAAGGAATATGCAGAGGCACTGGCACAGTCGAGCGGGATGGTGGCTTGCATCACAGACCATGACCAGGTGGTTGCAGCGGCTGGAGTGGGAAGCAGAGAATACCTTGGGAAAACGATCAGTGGACAGCTGGAAGAAGCGATCGTGGAGAGAACTTCGATATTTGCAAATGGGAATGACAAAGGAAGGATACCGGTCGCACAGGGGCAGAGTGTGCCTCTGTATGCACAGATCGTGCAGCCGATCATCAGTGCAGGGGATGCAGTGGGAGCGGTCCTTCTTCTGGGAAAAGATGAGAGGGATGTGATGGGGGAATCCGAGCGCCTTTTGATCAAAACAGCCACCGGATTTCTGGGAAGACAAATGGAACAATAGCGTATATAAGAAAGCCTGCTTTCTCGTTTGATCAATGAGAAAAGCAGGCTTTTATCTTTGGGTTTATTCGTCGAGATCTTTGGAACTCATTTCTTCGAGAAGTTCATTTTTCAGATCCCAAAGTTTCTGAGAAAGGTCAACATACACTTTCTGTGGATTTACAAAACGTCTGGATTCATCCCAGAGTGTGCTCTGTTCCTTCTGGCAGTAGCTGCGCAGCTCCATTACGGAAGGTGATTCGTAAACACGTTTACCTTCTTTGATAACTGGAACAAGGAGCTCACGGATCTCATAAGTTCCGCCAAGAACTTTTGTCTTTTTCCAGGTATCGATCGGGTCAAAGAGCATCAGGTTTTCTTCTGCGTTCATTTTTTCGTCTACAAGACAGATCAGGTCTGCTTTGATCTTGCCTGTGGATTTGCTGTACAGACGGTACACAGTTTTATTTCCTGGGTTGGTAACTTTGACGGTGTTTTCGGAAAGTTTGATCTTAGGAGTAAACTCTGTGGAATTTGCGTCTTTTACAGCAGCAAGTTTATATACACCGCCGAAAGCAGGGTTATCATTTGCTGTGATCAGTTTTGTTCCTACACCCCAGGATGTGATCTTGGCATCCTGTGCTTTCAGGCTCTCGATCAGGTATTCATCAAGGTCGCTGGATGCGGAGATGACTGCATCGTCAAAACCAGCAGCAGCAAGCATTTTATAAGCTTCCTTGGAAAGATAAGCAAGGTCACCACTGTCGATACGGATTCCATATTTTGTGAGCGGAATCCCTTCTTCACGCATTTCTTCGAATACGCGAATGGCATTCGGAACACCAGATTTTAAAACATCGTAGGTGTCTACAAGCAGAGTGCAGGCGTTTGGATAAAGTTTCGCATAGGTTTTAAATGCGGTATATTCATCCGGGAAGCTCATGATCCAGCTATGTGCGTGAGTTCCAAGTACAGGAACATCAAACATTTTTCCGGTGAGTACACAGGAAGTTCCTGCACATCCTCCGATAATCGCAGCACGTGCTCCGAAGATACCAGCATCCGGTCCCTGCGCACGGCGCAGACCAAATTCCATGATGGCATCATCTTTGGCAGCGTGGCATACACGGGCAGCCTTGGTAGCGATCAGACTCTGATGGTTGATGATGTTTAAGATCGCTGTTTCTACAAGCTGTGCTTCCATGATAGGAGCGATAACTTTAACCAGAGGCTCTTTAGGGAATACAACAGTTCCTTCCGGGATCGCATAGATATCGCCGGTAAACTTAAAATTGCTCAGGTATTCCAGGAAATCTTCTTCGAAAATGTGTAATCCTCGAAGGTAATCGATGTCTTCTTCTGTAAAACGAAGATTTTCGATGTACTCGATCATCTGTTCCAGACCGGCTGTGATCGCGAAAGCACCGCCACATGGATTTTCGCGATAGAACATATCGAAGATTACCGTCTGGTTTGTTGGGTTTTTGAAGTAGCCCTGCATCATAGTCAGCTCATAAAGGTCTGTAAGCAGGGTTAGATTATTTGCTCTCATAAAATTCTCCTTCTGCGTTGGAATGTATCTAGAAAATAAATTTTGTCGGGATTGCTTAAGGTGCACGAAGAATTTATTATGCAAATCATGATGCACACCTCCGCAGTAAGTATGCAGCAGCATACTTGAGTATGGACATTACAATCGTATAGGAATGCCCTGTGTTTTCGGACACATTCTAAATAAATAATGATAGTAAAGTTTTCCTAGATTATATCATAATTTTGCCCAAATTACATCCGAAAAAAAACGCTATTTTTGACATTTTTGGAAGAAATAAAAAAAATTAAAAAAAATTAAAAAAAGGGGTTGCATTTTCTTGAAGACTGATATATAATACCAATTGTCGCGAACGAAGTAGCGAAAACAAAACAAAGGGCTATCGCCAAACGGTAAGGCAACGGACTCTGACTCCGTCATTTCAAGGTTCGAATCCTTGTAGCCCTGCTAAATGAAGCACATCGGAAGATGTGCTTTTTTTGTTGCAAGAATCGGAAAGAACTGCCGATGGCAGGCTTTGCTGATATTAATTCAATAGCTGCTTTCTTTTGATGGAAACTTGCTGAAAAGAGATACTTGTGGTAACATAAAACATAGGAACAGTAGAAGACATGCTTGCAGGAGATGATAGTTATGGAACGGCAAACAGATATAGCCCAGACAATAGAAATGGCAGCAGACAGAGCACGATATGATGAATGTGCGAAAAAATTGCTGACATATAAAGCAGTTATTGCCTGGATATTGAAGTCTTGTACAAAAGAGTTTTCGCAGTATAGTGTAAAATTTATCTGCGATAATTGTCTGAATGAGAGTGTAGAATTATCGGAACATGCAGTACATCAGGATCAAATGAATCGTGATGAAAGACTGAACGGTGATAAACGTTTGGATGGTTTGAACACAGAGGCAAATGCGATTAAAGACCAGACGGTGTATTATGATATTCGCTTTAAAGCGACTCTGCCGGGGAGCAAAGAACCAGTACAGCTTATTATAAATCTGGAGATTCAGTTAAATGATACACCGGGATATCCATTGGTAACAAGAGGGTTCTACTATTGTGCCAGAATGATTTCCGAGCAATACGGAACAGTCTTTACGGATGAGCATTACGAGAAAATACAAAAAGTATACAGTATCTGGATATGCCCTGACCCAGCTAAGAAGAGGAAAAATGGAATATTTAGATATCATACGGTTGAAGATCCTATTCGTGGTAATTCGTTTGTGAAATCGGAAGCGTATGATTTGATGGAAGTTGTCATACTTAATCTTGGTAATGCAGACGAAAGCAGTAATCTGAAAATTTTGGATCTGTTAAATGTACTTTTTTCAACAACTGCAACGCCAGAGGAAAAAAAGAAACGATTAAATGATGAGTTTGATATTGCGATGACAGCAGAATTTGAGAGTGAGGTGCGTGATATGTGTAATTTAAGTAAAGCGCTTGTTGAACAGGGGATTGAACAGAAAAATTTGTCATTGGCAAAGATGATGATCGAAGGTGACGAACCAATAGATAAGATTGTGAAATATACTGGATATGGAATTGATAGGATCAAGGAGATCGCAGAACAAATGAAAACACCAGTATCCGTATAAGAAATTTTATAGGGATCCTTGTAGTCCTGCTAAATGAAGCACATCGGAAGATGTGCTTTTTTGTTGCCAGAATTGGAAAGAAGACAAAAAACCTGTGAATGCAAACGATCGAATGCATCCACAGGTTTTTTGCTCTACATTATCTTTGGCAAGAAGATAAAAACCTGATTAGGTTAAACGTAACGAAATAATAAATATAGTAAATAAGCGAGTTCACAAAAAATTGTTACAGCATAGAATATCCGTAACCACTGATCAGCGCATCAATCTTCTGCTGCTGTTTGCACAGAGGACATTTCTCGGATTTATAGGAATGATAATCCGGAAGGTCTCTCGTATTGAAGATAGAATAGACAGGCAGAGAAGCAACACTATCTACACCGCTGAAGATAGCAGCTACACCACGGATGATGCCGCCGTAATATAAAACACTTTCTATGGATCTGTTTAAGGTAGAGCCAGTGGTGATAGAACCGTTTAAGATCAAAATATTCTTATTGTTGATCATCGGCTGATAGTTATCACGGAAAATGATCTGGCCACTGCTGTCGAATTCCGGTGTGATCACGTAGATCGTCTGATGAGCATTCATTGAGAAAATTCCCGCTTTCGTCAGTTCTTCAGCAAGAAATGCACCGATCACTTCCAGACCATCCATACAGATAATGGTATCAACCGGAGTGGATACCTCATAGTTAGAAGCAAGTTCATGCGCAATGCGCTGTGCTTCGGAAGCTCTCGACTTCATAGTAGTGAGATCGAGATAATGTGTAATGTGAGACTGGGAGGTGACAAAATGTCCTGGGAACACTTTCAACTGAATACGACTGTCACCGCGCGCATAAATCTTTGTCATTTTGCTCTGATCCATAAGAAATCCTCCTGTTATGTTAAGGTACAATACCTCAAAGCCTGCTGTTTTGCGAAGCAGAGGTACAAAAATCCTGAAAAAACGCAACAGTTTCTTTTAATGGACTTATTATACCATAAATAAAATAAAAAGGGAAGAATTTTGTGCAAAATAAATAAAAAACATTGCCATAAATGTAACAAAATTGTTAAAAAATACTCAAATACAAAAAAGAACAGGGTTTTGGATGCCCCTTGGGAAGAAATACATTTTGCTAAAGCTGGAAATCATAAAGGTTTTTTCTGATAACTAGATAAAAGTACTAAAAAAAAGAAATTAAAAACTAGGCAATCCTCCGAAAAAAATGATAAGCTATAAGTACGGAAATGTTTGTGTGAATAAGATATTTTTAGGAGGATAAAAGAGAATGAAATACGATTTTACATCTATCATAGACAGACATGATATGGATGCGATTGCAGTAGACGGACTGGGAAGCGGCGGTCCAAGTCCATCCAAACCAAAGGACGGTTTTGATGTGATCCCGATGTGGGTAGCAGATATGAATTTCCCAACAGTACCTACGATCCCTGAGGCGATCATCGCTCGTGCGAAGCATCCGGCATACGGGTATTTTTCTCCGAGAGAAGAATATTTTCAGTCTATCATTGACTGGCAGATGAAGCGAAACGGAGTTACCGGACTGACGAAAGAATGTATTGGATATGAAAATGGAGTTCTCGGAGGCGTAGTTTCTGCGCTGACTGCGTTTGCTGCACCGGGAGATGCGGTACTTCTTCACAGCCCGACGTATATTGGGTTTACTGGAAGCATTGGAAATAATGGATATAAGATGGTGCATAGCCCTTTAAAGAAAGATGAAAATGGGATCTGGAGAATGGACTATGAAGATATGGATGCGAAAATAAAAGAAAATCACATTCATGTGGCGGTATTTTGCAGCCCGCATAATCCGTGCGGACGTGTGTGGGAAAAGTGGGAGATTGAGAAAGCGATGGAAGTCTATAAGGCAAATGATTGCCTGGTGATCTCCGATGAAATCTGGTCTGATCTGATCCTGGATGGATATAAACACATTCCGACACAGTCTGTCAGTGAAGATGCCCAAAATCGTACTGTGGCAGTTTATGCGCCGAGTAAAACGTTTAATCTTGCAGGTTTGGTGGGCAGCTATCACATCATCTACAACAAATATCTGCGCGACAGGGTGGAGGCAAAAGCAAGCAAATCTCATTATAATGAGATGAATGTTTTGTCCATGCATGCACTGATCGGAGCTTATAAACCGGAAGGCTATGAGTGGGTAGATGAATTGCGCCAGGTTTTGAC
>CAZSTD010000038.1:0-3607 GCA_964609645.1 uncultured Blautia sp. | reverse complement strand
GCTAAATTATCATATCCGATCACGGACAGATCTGCAGGGACACGATATCCTCCCAGACGGGCACCCTCCATAACTCCGATAGCGCATATGTCTGCGGTTGTGACAACCGCTGTGACTGCATGATCAGTAGAAGCGATCTGCTGGCCAACTTTTATTCCGCATTCATAAGAGGGAGAGTAAGGGTATACATACTCAGGATGAAATGTGATAGAGCTCTCTTTTAATGCGCGTTTGTAACCATTGAAGCGTTGCGTGAGCAGATGGTTATCTTTATAGTCACCTACAAAAGCAATTTCCGTGTGCCCATGATCGATAAGATATTTCGTTGATAAATAAGTACCTTTTTCATCATCAGATGTAATGTTTATCAAATCTGGATGGTTCAGAGCACAATCAAAAGTAGCGATGGGGCAGGAAGTAGATGCCAATAGCTTTTGCATATAATCCGCAGAGGAAGGATAAAGGATGATGATACCATCCACGTTCCAGGTCTTTAATAATGACAAAATATCAGCATTTTTAAAAATGGAGCGGATCATTGTATAATATTCATTTTTTTGTAATTCTTTTTCGATGGTACCGATCATAGTGCTGATGTAAGGATTTTCAAAATAGTTGTCTTCACAGTTATCTTCTGAAGCTTGTTCCTTAACATCAAGGGAAACGATAACACCAATGATATGAGAAGTTTTATTGGAAAGGCTGCGGGCATTTAAGTTAGGGACATACCCGTACTCTTGAATGATCGCATTTACTTTATCCATAGTTTTTTGAGAAACGCGGCCGGTTTTCCCGTTGATGACATTAGATACGGTCATCATACTTACACCAGCCAATTCAGCAATATCTTTTAATGTCATAGGAGAATACCTCGTGAAAATAGTATAAAAGGTTTAAGCTATGCTTATTCCAGCTCGTTAACGCCCATTATAGCTTGTGAATAAAGAGAAATCAATATAAGAAAACTGGTGAAAGAAAAGCTTAGATAGGATATGTGAAAAATATATAAAAGTATATGGTGAAAATTAGCTATAATCGCAGAAATGAAAAAATATAATTGACTAAGGATAAAAAGAGTGATAGATTGATAATAGATTTAGCGCTAAACTAAATTTGGAACGGTTGTATTGCAAAAATAAAAGAAAGCAAAATAATAGTAAAAACGGAGAGTGAAGATGAAAGAGATATATAAAGTAGAGACACATCCTCTGGCGTTGGAGGAAAATATGATCGTCGGTGAAAAATACAGAATTACTTTTTTGACAGATGGATTAGTCCGCCTGGAGTATGATGAAGAAGGTACATTTGAAGACCGCCCGACACAGACTGTATTTTTTAGAGATTTTCCAAAGGTAGAGTATCGCGTAGTCCGCACAGAAGATGGGATCGAGGTACATACGAAACGAGTTCATATTATTTATAATGAGAAGGAATTTTCTGGTTCAGGACTTAGCATTCAGGTAAAAGGAAATATCAGTGCTTATCATAGCATCTGGCATTACGGAGAAGAAATCCATGATCTGAAAGGAACAGCAAGAACCTTGGATATGGCGGATGGAGCAATTGAGCTGGAACACGGTATCGTTTCTGGATTTGGATATTCTCTGCTCGATGACAGCAAGTCTCAGATCCTTTTGGAAGATGGATGGATCGAACCGCGCAAAAAGGGAATCCAGGATCTGTATTTCTTTGGCTATGGACATGATTACAAGGAAGCGCTTCGAGACTTCTATAAACTTTGCGGAACAACACCGATGCTTCCAAGATATGCTCTTGGAAACTGGTGGAGCAGATATTATAAATATACAGAAGAAACCTATATGGAGCTGATGGATAAATTTGCAGACCATAACGTGCCGTTTACTGTGGCAGTCATCGATATGGACTGGCATCTGGTAAACATTGACCCGAAATATGGAAGCGGATGGACGGGATATACATGGAATAAAGAACTGTTTCCAGACCCGGCGCGTTTCCTTCAGAGACTTCATGAGCGAGGAATGCATACAACTTTGAACGTTCATCCGGCGGACGGTGTGCGCGGACATGAGGAAATGTATGAGGCGATGGCGAAAGCGATGGGTGTGGACTTTGAAGCGGAAGATCCGGTGATCTGTGATCCGGCGAGCCCTAAGTTTATGGAAGCATATTTCGAACATTTGCATCATCCGAGAGAAGATGAGGGCGTTGACTTCTGGTGGATCGACTGGCAGCAGGGCAATCACAGCAAGATCGAGGGACTGGATCCGCTGTGGATCTTTAATCATTTCCACTTTTTGGATAACAAACGTAATAACAAACGTCCGATGACGTTTTCAAGATATGCAGGACCGGGAAGCCATAGATATCCGGTAGGATTTTCAGGAGATACCGTTACCACATGGGAATCTTTGGATTTCCAGCCATATTTTACAACATCTGCGACAAATATCGGATATGGCTGGTGGAGCCATGATATCGGCGGCCATATGCTTGGATATAAAAATGATGAAATGGTAGCCAGATGGACACAGTATGGTATTTATTCTCCGATCATGCGTCTTCATAGCTCTAACAGTGAATTTAATGGAAAAGAGCCGTGGAGATTTAAGAAGGAAACAGAAGTTGTGATGGAAGAAGCGCTGCGCGAACGTCATCGTATGCTTCCATATCTGTATACTATGAATTATAGAAGCTATAAAGAAGGACTTCCGATCGTGGAGCCGATCTACTATGAGTATCCGGAAAATGTAGAAGCATATGAGATGAAAAATCAGTACTTCTTTGGAAGTGAGCTGATGGTCGCACCTGTGACAACTCCAAGAGTGAAAAAGCTGAATATGGCGAAAACACAGGTATGGATCCCGGAAGGGATCTGGTATGATCTGTATACAGGAATGCGTTATGAAGGCGGAAGAAAGATGGATATGTACAGAAGCCTTGAAAGCATTCCGGTGCTGGCAAAAGCGGGTGGCATTCTGGTGACCACAGAGGAGATCAAGGGAACAGAAGCTGGAAAGAATCCACAGAGCTTGAATGTGAAGGTTTTCCCGGGAGCTTGTGGAAGATTTTCTCTGTATGAAGATGATAATGAGACTTGTGCATATGAAGATGAGATCTGTGTGACTACAGACTTTGATTACAAAGAATGTGAAGAAGCTGGAAAAGCAGTGTTTACGATCTCACCAGCGCAGGGACATTTAGAGCTGATCCCTGAAAAGAGAAGCTATGAAGTGGAATTGTGGAGCTGTAAGGAAACCGTTTTGGATTCTGTTGAAGTTTGCGTGGATGGTGAGAAGGTTGAAGCTTCTGTCAGATATGAGAAAGATCAGCAGAGATTGTATGTGAGTGTTCCTGAGACAGCGGTAACGAAGGAGATTAAAATCTCTGTAGCTGAGGATGCGATCGCAGATGAAAATCTGGTTGAGAAATATTGCTTTGATTTCCTGAATCAGGCAGAGATTGGTTTTGTGGAGAAGGATAGGATCTATCAGTTAATCTTGTCTGGTAAGAAAGTTCCGATCATGTTGTCTGAATTGAAAGCAATGGGATTAGAAGACGATCTGTATGGGGTATTGATGGAGATGCTCACGGCGTAAAAAACAGGTCTTGTGACTAGCTTCGTTTT
>CAZSTD010000037.1:0-17862 GCA_964609645.1 uncultured Blautia sp. | reverse complement strand
TAAGACAGTTAACTGGCAAAGAGCCAAGCAAATCCTTAAACCCAGATGAATGTGTTGCACTTGGTGCTTCTATCCAGGGTGGTAAACTTGCTGGCGATGCAGGCGCAGGCGATATCCTTCTTCTGGACGTTACTCCACTTTCCCTGTCTATCGAGACTATGGGTGGTATCGCTACAAGACTGATCGAGAGAAATACAACAATTCCTACAAGAAAGAGCCAGATCTTCTCCACAGCAGCAGATAACCAGACAGCTGTAGACATCAACGTTGTACAGGGTGAGCGTCAGTTTGCGAAAGACAACAAATCCTTAGGCCAGTTCCGTCTGGATGGAATCCCGCCAGCACGTCGTGGTGTTCCGCAGATCGAAGTTACTTTCGATATCGACGCAAACGGTATCGTAAACGTATCTGCAAAAGATCTTGGAACAGGTAAAGAACAGCACATCACGATCACAGCAGGTTCCAATATGTCTGATGCAGATATCGACAAAGCTGTCAAAGAAGCAGCTGAGTTTGAAGCTCAGGATAAGAAACGTAAAGAAGCGATCGATACAAGAAACAACGCAGACTCCATGGTATTCCAGGTTGAGAACGCACTCAAGGAAGCTGGAGATAAGATCGATGCAAACGATAAAGCAGCAGTGGAAGCTGACTTAAATGCACTGAAAGATCTTCTGTCTCAGACTGCAACAGCAGAAGAAATGACAGATTCTCAGGTAGCTGACATCAAAGCAGCTCAGGAAAAGATGATGGAAAGTGCTCAGAAACTGTTTGCAAAGATGTATGAGCAGACACAGCAGGCTGGCGGCCAGGCAGGTCCGGATATGGGCGGTGCCACAGCAGGCGGAAACGACGATGACGTTGTAGATGCAGATTACAAAGAAGTTTAAGATAGAGCATAGGAATAAATATCATGGCTGATAAGAGAGATTGTTATGAAGTCTTAGGCGTGGACAAAAACGCCGATGACGCAACACTTAAAAAAGCATATCGTAAGTTAGCCAAAAAATATCACCCGGACGTAAATCCGGGTGATAAAGAGGCTGAGGCGAAATTCAAAGAAGCGACAGAGGCTTACACCATATTAAGTGATCCGGATAAGAGAAAACAGTATGATCAGTTTGGTCATGCAGCATTTGAGAACGGCGGAGGCGGTGCTGGCGGCGGTTTCGGAGGTTTTGACTTCAACGGTGCTGATATGGGTGATATCTTCGGCGACATTTTCGGTGATCTGTTTGGCGGCGGAAGAAGCAGACGTGCCAATAACGGACCAATGAAGGGCGCAAACCTTCGTGCACGTGTAAATATTACTTTTGAAGAAGCTGTCTTTGGCTGTGAGAAAGAATTAGAGATCGTACTGAAAGATGAATGCAGCACCTGTCACGGAACTGGTGCAAAACCAGGTACATCCCCAGTTACCTGTTCAAAATGTAACGGTACAGGTCAGGTCGTATACACACAGCAGTCCATGTTTGGTATGGTGCGCAATGTGCAGACTTGTCCGGACTGTAATGGAACCGGTAAGATCATCAAAGAGAAATGTACGGACTGCCGTGGAACCGGATATACTTCTTCCAGAAAGAAGATCCAGGTGTCTGTTCCGGCAGGTATCGACAATGGACAGAGCATCCGCATCCGTGAGAAAGGTGAGCCGGGTACGAACGGAGGACCGAGAGGTGACTTGCTGGTAGAAGTAAATGTAGCACGCCATCCGATCTTCCAGAGACAGGATATGAATATCTTCTCCACAGCTCCGCTTACTTTTGCACAGGCAGCATTGGGCGGCACCGTGCGCATTGATACTGTGGACGGAAAAGTGGAATATGAAGTGAAGCCGGGTACACAGACGGATACAAGGATCCGCCTGAAAGGAAAGGGTGTACCGTCTCTTAGAAACAAGAATGTCCGTGGCGATCACTATGTGACATTTGTTGTACAGGTTCCGACAAACCTGAATGAGGAAGCGAAAGAGGCACTTCGCAGATTTGATGAAGCCTGTGGAAATCGTCCGAAAGATCCGATCGATGTGGGCGAGAAGACAGAGAAGAAGAAAAAAAGCTTCATGGATAAACTGAAAGAAACATTTGAAGACTAAGAAAATTAAAAGAAAAGAGGATTCCCCTCTTTTCTTTTTTTGTACAGTCGTGTATATTGAAGGGTAGCGGAAAATTTAAGATTAATCAATCAGAAAGAAATGGAGATAAATTTATGAAGTGGAATCGTTTTACATTAAAGACAAAAACAGAGGCAGAGGATATTGTGATCTGTACTTTGGCAGAGGTTGGGATCGAAGGTGTGGAGATCCAGGACAAACAGCCTCTTACAGAGGAAGATAAGGAGCAGATGTTTGTAGACATCATGCCGGAAGGCCCTGCTGATGACGGGATCGCGTATTTGAATTTCTATCTGGAGGAGGATGCAGACACAGAGAGTATCTTAAAAGATGTCCGTGCTGCCCTGGATGAACTGAAAAGCTTTATGGATATCGGAGAAGCTACGATCGAGGAATCACAGACAGAGGATAAGGACTGGATCAATAACTGGAAACAGTATTTCCACCAGTTCTATGTAGATGATATTCTGATCGTACCATCCTGGGAAGAAGTAAAGACAGAAGATCAGGATAAAATGATCCTGCATATCGATCCAGGTACTGCATTTGGAACTGGAATGCATGAGACTACTCAGCTTGTCATCCGCCAGTTAAAGAAATATGTGACACCGGACACAGAAATGCTGGATGTGGGAACTGGAAGCGGTATCCTTGGCATTGTGGCTCTGAAACTTGGTGCTAAACATGTGCTGGGAACAGACCTTGATCCATGCGCAGTTCCAGCAGTAGCAGAAAATAAGGAAGCAAACCAGATCGCGGATGAGACATTCGATATGATGATCGGAAATATCATTGATGACAAAGAAGTGCAGGATGCAGCCGGATATGAGAAATATGATATCGTAACTGCAAATATCCTGGCAGACGTGCTTGTACCGCTGACTCCAGTGATCGTTGCACAGATGAAAAAAGGCGCTTACTATATCACTTCCGGAATCCTTGATGTAAAAGAAGAAACTGTTGTGGAGGCTGTGAAAGCAGCTGGACTGACTGTGGTAGAAGTGACTCATCAGGGAGAATGGGTATCTGTCACAGCAAGAAAGGACTGATCGCATGCAGCGTTTTTTCGTAGAACCTTATCAGGTTGAGGAGGAAAAACATCTGATCCACATTACAGGGACGGATGTGAACCATATCAAAAATGTGCTGCGCATGAAAGCCGGAGAGGAAGTCTGGATCAGTGACGGCGGAGAAAAAGAATACCGCTGCCAGATCGAAACGATGGAGGCGGACGAAGTTTTGCTTCATATCATTTATGCACAGGAGCCAGACTATGAACTTCCAAACCGCATCTATCTTTTCCAGGGACTGCCTAAGGCAGATAAGATGGAGCTGATCATTCAGAAAGCAGTAGAGCTTGGGGCGTTTGCGGTTATCCCTGTGGAGACGAAACGCTGTGTAGTGAAGCTGGACGCAAAGAAAGCAGAAAAGAAAGTTGCCCGGTGGCAGCAGATCGCGGAAAGCGCAGCAAAGCAGTCTAAGCGTATGCTGATTCCGCAGGTACATCAGGTCATGACTTACAAACAGGCATTGGAATTTGCTGCGCAGATGGATGTGCGTCTGATCCCCTATGAGCTTGCGAAAGGGATGAAAGAGACCCGGGAAGTGCTCAGTGAGATCAAACCTGGACAGTCGATCGGTATCTTTATCGGACCGGAGGGCGGTTTTGAGGAGAAAGAAGTACAGATGGCTCTGGAGACAGGTGCACATGCGATCACACTTGGAAGACGCATTCTGCGGACAGAGACAGCCGGGCTTGCGATTTTATCTGTGCTGATGTTTCAGCTTGAAAATGAGTGACAGTTAGTGATATACTACGGTGTTGGCATTGATCTTGATGGCACAGACGGCAGGATATTGCGAGGATCTGAGCGTTATGCTCATCTGCAGCCAAAGGTCGCCGAACATGTGATATGGAGAGTAATAAGATAAATGGAAGCATATTTTGATAATTCAGCCACAACCCGATGCTATGAAGAAGTGAAGGACATTGTGGTAAAGACGATGATGGAGGATTTTGGAAATCCTTCTGCGATGCATCAGAAAGGTGTGGATGCGGAGCAGTATGTCAAAGAATCTGCCCGCAAATTGGCGCAGATCTTAAAAGTAACAGAAAAAGAGATCCTTTTTACTTCCGGTGGAACAGAGTCCAACAATCTGGCTCTGATCGGAGGTGCGTTTGCAAATAAACGAAGCGGAAACCACATTATCACGACTGCAGTGGAGCACCCAGCAGTCAGCCAGCCGGTAGCATTTTTGCAGGAGCAGGGATTTGAAGTGACGGTTCTGCCTGTAGATGAGCAGGGAGTTGTAAAGCTGGACGCTTTGGAGGCCGCTTTAAGACCAGATACGATCTTAGTTTCTACGATGATGGTGAACAATGAAACTGGTGCTGTGATGCCAGTAGAAAAGATTGGTGCGATGATCCAGGAGAAATCCCCGAAAGCCTTGTATCACGTGGATGCGATCCAGGCATTTGGCAAATACCGCATTTATCCGAAAAGATGGGGCATCCATCTTTTGTCAGTCAGCGGACATAAGATCCACGGTCCAAAAGGCATTGGATTTTTGTACATCAACAGCAAAGCTAAGGTACAGCCTCTTATGCTTGGCGGCGGACAGCAAAACGGTATGCGCTCCGGAACAGATAATGTGCCGGGGATCGCAGGACTGGGAGCTGCCGGTGAGAAGATCTATCAGGGATTTGATCAAAAGACAGAGCATCTTTATCAGCTCAAAGAACGTATGGCAGAGGGACTCTTGGGTATGGAGGATGTGGTGCTCAATGGAATGCCTGTGAGGGAAGGTGCACCGCACATTCTGAGCGTCAGCTTTCTGGGGATCCGAAGCGAAGTACTACTTCACACACTGGAAGACAGAAACATTTTTGTCTCTGCCGGAAGCGCATGCTCCAGCCATAAGAGAAAGCCAAGTGCCACTCTTTCTGCGATGGGGATGAAAGCTGCGCAGATTGAAAATACGGTACGTATCAGCTTTTCGGAAGAAAATACTTTCGAGGAAGTGGATTACTGTCTGAGTGTCTTGAAGGAAGTTGTGCCGATGCTCAAGCGCTATGCACGCAGATAAAAATAGAAAATAAGATCTAGGTAACATAGGATAAATTCAGGAAAAGTTTTATGCCTGAGTAAAAAAGTGAAAGGAATGGATAGAAAGATGATATTTCACGCATTTTTGATAAAATACGCAGAAATCGCGATCAAGGGTAAGAACAGATATATGTTCGAGGATGCCCTTGTAAAACAGATGAACATTGCTCTTTCCAAAGTTGAGGGAGAATTTCAGGTAAAGAAAGAACAGGGCAGAATTTATGTGTTCTGTCCGGAACAGTATGACTATGATGAGACTGTAGAGGCTCTGCAGTGTGTGTTTGGTATCGTAGGGATCTGCCCAGTAGTCATCTGCGAGGAACAGGGATTTGAGCAGATGGCAAAGGATGTTGTTTCCTATATGAAGAACTGCCATCCAAATTACAGCGGAACATTTAAAGTTTATACCAGAAGAGCGAAGAAATCTTATCCGATCACATCGATGGAAGTCAGCTCAGCACTGGGTGGACATATTCTGGATGAATTCCCACAGGCAAGCGTGGATGTACATGATCCGGAGCTGACTCTTTCTGTGGAGATCAGAGACAAGATCTACATTTATTCCCAGACTATCAAGGGCGCAGGCGGTATGCCGATCGGAACTAATGGCAGAGCGATGCTTCTTCTTTCCGGTGGTATCGACAGTCCGGTTGCTGGTCATATGATCGCGAAACGAGGCGTGAAGATCGATGCTGTATACTTCCATGCGCCGCCATACACAAGTGAGAGAGCAAAACAGAAAGTTGTGGATCTGGCGAAACTGGTAGCAAAATACAGTGGCCCGATGCGTCTGCATGTGGTAAACTTTACAGATATCCAGCTTTACATCTATGATCAGTGTCCGCATGAGGAACTGACGATCATCATGCGTCGTTACATGATGCGTATTGCAGAGCATTTTGCAAAAGAAAGAAATTGTCTTGGACTGATCACAGGTGAGAGCATCGGACAGGTGGCAAGCCAGACCCTGCAGAGCCTTGCTGCTACAAATGAAGTATGTACACTTCCGGTTTACCGTCCGGTGATCGGATTTGACAAGCAGGAGATCGTGGAGAGATCCTGGGCGATCGGTACTTATGAGACATCTATCCAGCCGTTTGAAGATTGCTGTACGATCTTCGTCGCGAAACATCCGGTTACCAAGCCGAATCTGAAGGTGATCCACCGTTCCGAGACAAAATTGGAAGAAAAGATCGATGAGCTGATGAAGACAGCACTGGAGACTGTTGAGATCATTGAGATCGACTAAACACTGATAGAGCGCAGCATAGTCAGAAGATTGGCATTTTTGCCAACAAAAAAAGAGGAACTGTGATCAGTTCCTCAATGCTGCGAAAAAAATTATTCTGTAACGTATTTGTTGATGATTGCCATAACTGTGTCAAGAGCAGCACCGTCAGCGTGAATGTTTAAGTCGATCGGTTTGGATAAGTCAAGGCTGAAGATACCCATGATAGATTTTGCATCGATTACATATCTTCCGGATACTAAATCGAAATCACAGTCAAATTTGCTGATTTCATTTACGAATGCTTTCACTTTATCGATAGAGTTTAATGAGATTTTTGCTGTTTTCATTATAGAGAACCTCCCGTAATAATAGATATTTGCTGCCGAAGTAATACGGCTAGCTTACAGCTTTATCTTACTTGTAGCCCCGTAAAAAGTCAAGATGAAAACGGATAAAATTTCCAGAAAGATTTGGTGAAAATGTATAAAAAATGCACACAACTTATAGCGACAACCTGATTTTAGGAGGGAAAAATGACAAAAAAAGTTGCACTTCACAATTTAGGATGCAAAGTGAACGCTTATGAAGTGGAAGCGATGCAGCAGCTTCTCGAGGAGGCCGGATACGAGATCGTGCCTTTCGAACCGGGAGCAGATGTTTATCTGATCAATACCTGTACAGTGACGAACATTGCTGATCGCAAGTCCAGACAGATGCTTCACAAGGCGAAAAAGATGAATCCGGATGCGATCGTAGTGGCGGCGGGCTGCTACGTTCAGACGGATGAGGGAAAATTGGATATAGATGAGGCTGTGGATCTGATCCTTGGCAATAACCAGAAAGGAAACATTGTCCAGGTCCTCGAGGAATACGAGCAGAAGCACGAAAAACAAAAACATGTGATAAAGATCAACCAGACGAAGGAATATGAGGAACTGGCGATCGATCATACGGCAGAACATGTGAGAGCATATATCAAAGTTCAGGATGGCTGTAACCAGTTTTGTACGTATTGTATCATCCCTTATGCGAGAGGGAGAGTCAGAAGCCGTAAGATCACGCAGGTGATGGAGGAAGTTAGAGCTTTAGCTGCCAAGGGATACAAAGAGGTAGTTCTGACAGGGATCCATCTGAGTTCCTACGGTGTGGATTTTGCAGAAGAAGAAAAGGAGACGCTTTTATCACTGATCCAGGCAGTCCACAGTGTGGACGGGATTGAGAGGATCCGTCTTGGCTCTTTGGAGCCGGGGATCATCACAGAAGAATTTGCAGCAAGTATTGCAGCTTTGCCAAAGATGTGCCCGCATTTCCATCTTTCCCTGCAGAGCGGCTGCGATGTGACATTGGAACGTATGAACCGAAGATACAGAAGTGCAGAGTATGCACAAAAATGTGAGATCCTTCGCAGGCATTTTGAAAATCCGGCATTGACCACAGACGTGATCGTGGGATTCCCGATGGAGACAGAAGAAGATTTCAGAGCTTCCTATGACTTTGTGGAAAGTATCCACTTCTATGAG
Source organism: uncultured Blautia sp. (assembly GCA_964609645.1). Classification (GTDB taxonomy): domain Bacteria; phylum Bacillota; class Clostridia; order Lachnospirales; family Lachnospiraceae; genus Blautia_A. The sequence goes on along the minus strand of CAZSTD010000037.1, from coordinate 9,891 downwards.
ACCCATATTTTTAAATATTCCAGACGTCACGGCACAAAGGCGGCAGCTATGTCCGGTCAGCTCACAGAGGCACAAAAGTCCGTCAGAAGCGATGAGATGATCGGATTGAACGAAAAGCATGCCAGAGCATATGAAGAGTCTATGATCGGAAGGGAGCTGTCCATTCTTCTGGAGGAAGAGGTTGAGATCAACAAGGAGCAGTGGTACATCGGACACAGCAAGGAATACGTCAAAATGGCGATTAGAAAACAGGAAGGATATGCAGTAAATGACATTGTCTGTGTAAAGGCAGAGCGTTTCCTTGAGGATCATATCCTGACCGGCACTTGCAGATCACAGCAGAGCGAACAGTGATAAATTTGCAGTTGCACAATAGTACGAATTATATTAAAATAAAAAAGAATATAAAAAATTGCTACCCTGGTATATGAACTGTGGTATACCAGGGCAGCTTTCATTAAAAAAGTAAGGACGTGAAGGAAATGGCAGAGAACAATCTGGGGAATACCCAATATTTCAGAACAAAACCGGATCAGGAGATGCAGGTAAAGGAAGTGCTGGATCTGGTTTACAATGCAATGGATGAGAAAGGATATAATCCGGTGAATCAGATCGTAGGTTATATCATGTCCGGAGATCCAACCTATATCACCAGCCATAAGGGTGCGAGAAGCATGATCATGAAAGTAGAGCGTGATGAGCTGGTAGAAGAACTTTTAAATGAGTATATTAAGAATAGATCTTGGGAACGCTGATATGAGAGTTCTGGGATTAGATTATGGGTCAAAAACAGTCGGTGTGGCAATCAGCGATCCGCTGGGGCTTACTGCGCAGGGTGTAGAGACAATCTGGCGAAAGCAGGAGAACCATCTGCGCAAGACGCTCGCGCGCATCGACGAACTGATTTCGGAGTATCAGGTGGAACGTATCGTACTTGGATATCCGAAAAATATGAACAATACAATAGGAGAACGTGCGGAGAAATCTCTGGAATTTCAGCAGATGCTGGAGAGACGGACCGGCCTGCAGGTGATCATGTGGGACGAGAGACTTACAACTGTAGAAGCCAACCGTACTTTGATGGAAGCCAGTGTACGCAGGGAAGATCGTAAGAAATATCTGGATCAGCTTGCGGCTGTTTTTATTTTACAGGGATATTTGGACTCCCTTTCCCTTTTAGGAGATGAATCAAATGGAAAAGATTAAATTTATGCTGGAGGACGGAACAGAAGCGGAATTTTTTGTGGAAGAACAGACCAGGATCGGAGGAATTGCGTATCTTCTGGTATCCGACTCCCTTGATGAGGAAGCGACAGCTTATATTTTTAAAGATGTGTCCGCAGATGACAGCCAGGAAGCCTGTTATGAGATGGTTGAGGACGAAGATGAGCTTGAGGCTGTATTTAAAGTGTTCGAACAGATGTTAGATGACGTGGACCTTGAAATGTAAGGCAAATAGGATCTTTTGACGTTCGGTCGGGAATTGCTGCGGCAGATCCCTGGAATTTCCGACTGCGGGTTAAAGTGATCTTAATATAATAAGAAATATAAAAGAACGTGGAGGTGTGAATGTTTGAGTAACGAAAATAATAACGAATGGAATGATGAAGTGCGTGAAGTCCATGAGGAAGCGTCTGATCATGGCACCAAGAGACCGTATAACAGACAGAAAAATTATAAGTACAAGTCACAGTATAGAGGTTCTTATAATAAGAAACAGACATCGGACAAAAAAACGACACCTGAAAAAGAGAGAAGCACGAAACCGCTCACATTTAAAAATCCTGTGAAAAGTGCTTCCCGCAAACCAAAAAAACCGACATCCAAGCTGAAGATCATACCGCTTGGCGGTCTGGAACAGATCGGTATGAACATCACTGCATTTGAGTATGAAGACAGCATTGTAGTGGTAGACTGTGGACTGGCATTCCCAGAGGACGATATGCTGGGGATCGATCTGGTCATCCCGGATGTCACCTATTTAAAAGAGAATATTTCTAAAGTAAAAGGCTTTGTGATCACTCACGGACATGAGGACCATATCGGAGCACTGCCTTATGTGCTCAAGGATGTCAATGTTCCGGTTTATTCCACAAAGCTGACGATCGCATTGATCACAAACAAGTTAAAAGAACACAATATGACCCGAACAACGAAGCTGAAAGAAGTAAAGCATGGGCAGGTCATCAACCTTGGAGATTTTTCAATCGAATTTATCAAGACAAACCACAGTATCCAGGATGCATCTGCGCTTGCGATCTACTCCCCGGCAGGAATCGTAGTGCACACTGGAGACTTTAAGGTGGATTACACACCTGTCTTTGGAGACGCGATCGATCTTCAGCGTTTTGCAGAAATCGGAAGAAAAGGCGTACTTGCGCTGATGTGCGACAGTACCAATGCGGAGCGCGGCGGATTTACTATGTCAGAGCGCAGTGTAGGTCACGTGTTTGACAATCTTTTCAATGAATATAAGCATAACAGGATCATTATCGCGACGTTTGCATCGAATGTGGATCGTGTACAGCAGATCATCAACACTGCATACCGTTTTGGACGTAAGGTAGCAGTTGAGGGTCGCAGTATGGTAAATGTCATCAGCACTGCAGCGGAGCTGGGATATCTGCGCATTCCGGATCAGACGCTGATCGAGATCGACCAGGTAAAGAATTATCCGGATGAACAGGTTGTGCTGATCACAACTGGAAGCCAGGGCGAGTCCATGGCAGCACTGTCACGTATGGCAGCAAATATCCACAAGAAGATCGTGATCAAACCGAACGACACCATTATCTTTAGTTCGAATCCGATCCCTGGAAACGAAAAAGCGGTATCTAAGGTTATCAACGAACTTTCTATGAAGGGTGCGAAGGTTATCTTCCAGGATGTTCATGTTTCCGGACATGCATGTCAGGAGGAGATCAAGCTGATCTATTCTCTGGTAAAACCGAAATATGCGATCCCGGTTCACGGAGAGTACCGCCATCTGACTGCACAGAAAAATGTGGTGGAGGAGCTTGGCATTCCGAAGGAAAACGTATTTGTCCTTGCTTCCGGAAATGTTCTGGAGCTTGATGGACAGGGTGCGCAGATCACAGGAACGGTACACACAGGCGGAATCCTTGTAGACGGTCTTGGTGTGGGTGATGTAGGAAATATCGTACTGCGTGACCGCCAGCATCTGGCAGAGGACGGCATTATGATCGTGGTCGTAACCTTGGAGCGTCACAGCAATGTAGTCTTGGCCGGTCCGGATATCGTTTCCAGAGGATTTGTCTATGTGAGAGAATCTGAGGATCTGATGGATCAGGCGAGAGAGGTTGTCGAGAATGCACTGGATTCTTGTCTGGAACGCAATATCACAGATTGGGGCAAGATCAAGACGGTCGTAAAAGATGCGCTCAGTGAATTTTTATGGAAGCGCACCAAGAGAAGCCCGATGATCCTGCCGATCATTATGGAGGCATAAGAAAGAGGCATAAAAATGGAAACAAACACAATCGAGGAAAGTATCAGCCAATTAATGGATGCCATTAAGAAAAGTGCTGAATACCAGGAATTTCAAAAACAAAATGAGCTTCTAAGACAGGACCCGGAACTGAAAAACCGGGTGGAGATCTTCCGCAGGGAGAATTACCGTGTTCAGAATGAATGCGACACGGACGATCTGTTTGACGTAGTAGAGCAGATGAGCCGGGAGTCAGCGGAACTGCGCAGACTTCCACAGGTGAATGCATATCTGGATGCGGAGCTTGCTTTGTGCAAGATGATGCAGAGGATCTGTGTGAAGCTGACAGAATGTATTGATATGGATGTTCCGGGGATCCCGGATGTGCGATAAATGTAAAAGCAGCAGAAAGGAAGAAAACTATGGGTGATACCAGAGAACGGGCGGGGGCAGCAGGTGTAGCAGTTGCGAAACTGATATTTAAGATCGCACTTTATGTCTGCGTGGTTGTTTTGCTTTTCTGGATCGGAAAAGCCTCATATCAGTTTGGGCATGATGTATTTAACCAGCAGGCAATGAGTCCTGGTGAGGGACAGGAAGTGACCGTTGTGATCAAGGAGGATGCTTCCCTGTACAAGATCGCCAGAACTTTGCAGAAGAAAGGATTGATCAAGAGTGCGCCGGTATTTTATATTCAGGAAAGACTTTCTACTTACCATGGGAAACTGCAGCCGGGCACGTATCTCTTGAGCACTGCCTATACGCCTAACCGCATTATGGGAATCTTAGCGGGAGATGCTGAACAGGAAGGGGTAAGTGATTCGTGATAGTAGAAGAACGAATGCGTACCTACATCAATTCTTTGGATATGGGAAATACACCGTTCCTTGAAGAACTGGAACAGTATGCGATCAAGGAGCGAGTTCCCATTATCCGAAGGGAAATGCAGAGTTTTATAAAGATGTTTCTGGCGTTGGATCAGCCGAAGCGTATTTTGGAGGTGGGGACAGCCATTGGCTTCTCCACACTTCTTATGTGTGAGTATGGTCCGAAAGATCTGCAGATCGTTACGATCGAAAACTATGAAAAAAGGATCCCGATCGCTAAGGAGAATTTTAAGAAGGCAGGACGGGAAGCGCAGATCACGTTGCTGGAAGGAGATGCAGGTGCGATCCTGAAAGAACTGGAAGGAACTTTTGATATGATCTTTATGGACGCAGCCAAAGGCCAGTACATCAACTGGCTGCCGGATGTCATGCGTCTGATGGACAAAGGAAGTGTCCTTATCTCTGACAATGTGCTCCAGGAGGGAGATCTGATCGAATCTCACTATCTGGTGGAGCGCAGGAACAGAACGATCTATAAACGGATGCGGGAGTATCTGTATGAATTGAAACATAATCCATTGCTGGTCACCTCCATCCTTCCTTTGGGAGACGGTGTGACAGTTAGTGTAAAACAGGAGTGAACAGTATGAGAAAAATAGAATTGCTGGTTCCGGCAAGCAGTCTGGAAGTGTTAAAGATTGCAGTTATTTTCGGAGCGGATGCGGTGTATATCGGAGGAGAAGCCTTTGGACTGCGTGCCAAAGCTAAAAATTTCTCCAAAGAGGATATGAGAGAGGGAATAGCTTTTGCCCATGAGCATGGCGTGAAGGTTTATGTCACAGTAAATATCCTGGCACATAACAACGATCTGGAGGGTGTCAGAGAATACCTGACAGAGCTGAAGGAATTAAAACCGGATGCCCTGATCATTGCAGATCCGGGGATCTTTATGTATGCGAAAGAGATCTGTCCGGAGATCGAGCGTCATATCAGCACACAGGCAAACAATACCAATTATGAGACCTATCGTTTCTGGTATAATCTGGGTGCGAAGCGAGTGGTAACGGCCCGTGAGCTTTCCTTAGAGGAGATCAAGGAGATCCGTGCACACATTCCGGAGGATATGGAGATCGAGACCTTTATCCACGGTGCGATGTGTATCTCCTATTCTGGAAGATGCCTGCTGAGCAATTACCTGGCAGGAAGAGATGCCAATCAGGGCGCATGCACACATCCGTGCCGTTGGAAATATTCCATCGTGGAGGAGAAGCGTCCGGGTGAATATATGCCGGTGTTTGAGAATGAGAGAGGAACTTATATCTTTAATTCCAAAGACCTGTGTATGGTGGAACATATGGATGATGTCTTAAACAGCGGGATCGACAGCTTAAAGATCGAGGGACGTATGAAGACTGCGCTCTATGTGGCGACAGTTGCCAGAACTTACCGTAAAGCGATCGATGATTATCTGGAAAGTCCGCAGAAATATCAGGAAAATATGCCGTGGTATCAGGAGCAGATCTCCAACTGTACTTACAGACAGTTTACCACAGGATTCTTCTATGGAAAGCCGGATGAAAATACGCAGATCTATGATAACAACACGTATCAGAAAGAGTACACATATCTGGGATTTGCAGAAGCAGTGGACGAGCGCGGATTTGCGCAGATCACACAGAGAAATAAATTTTCTGTGGGAGAGACCATTGAGATCATGAAACCGGATGGCCAGAACCTGTCTGTGACAGTCAAAGGCATTTACGATGAGGAAGGCGATCCTATGGAAAGTGCTCCTCATGCACAGCAGAAGCTGTTTGTAGATCTGGGCGCGAAGATCGACGTTTATGATCTTTTAAGACGAGCAGAGTAAGAAAAAGCATATAGTCGGAGAAAGAGATCCGAAGATATAGGAAGATCGCAGCCGTGAGGGGCTGCGATCTTTATCTTTGCGGGAAAAGTTCCCGTAGTTTTAATAATGCATTTTTCTCGATCCGGGATACATAAGAACGACTGATAGAAAGCTTCTTGGCGATCTCGCGCTGTGTCTCCTCCTCCATGCCGAATAACCCATAACGGCGGCAGATCACCTGATATTCTTTTTCAGTCAGGACATTTTTTAAAGACCGAAGGAGATAGGACGTGTTTTCTTTTACGTAACATTCCTCCACGATATCCAAAGGAGTCGTCTCGATGACATCCAGAAGATTGATCTCGTTGCCTTCCTTATCTGTGCCGATCGGTTCATATAAGGAGACTTCCCGCGAATATTTTTTGCGGGCACGCAGGAACATAAGAAGCTCATTTTCAATGCAGCGTGCTGCGTAGGTGGAGAGACGGGTGGCCTTTTGAGGATTAAATGTGGCGATCGCCTTGATCAGACCGATCGTACCGATGGAGATCAAGTCATCTGGATCTTCCTCGATTCCCTGATATTTTTTGACCACATGCGCGACAAGGCGGAGATTATGTTCGATCAGGATATGTTTGGCCTGAGAATCACCCTCCTGATATTTTTGAAGATAATATTTTTCCTGCGATATTGTCAAAGGTTTTAGAAAAGCCTTCAAATTTCTACCTCGAAGGGGATTTCTATATAGTTTATGTAAGGGACAGGATATCTGTGCTTTTCCTAAAAAGAATAGGAAGCAGGTTTTTTGTCCCTTATCCTTTGATCATTTGTGGAGATCTGGGAATATTTTGCCCTCTTTGTAATGTTTTCTGCACAGAGAAACATATTTGTCGTTTGCTCCGACTAAAACCTGGTCACCGCTTTTGATGATCTGTCCATTCTGGTCGTATCTTGCATTGCAGGTAGCGCCCTGTCCACACCAGCATACGGTCTTTAATTCTTCGATCACATCTGCCCATGCCATCAGCCATTGGCTGCCTTCAAACAGATTTCTCTGAAAATCAGTCCGCAATCCATAACAGATGACAGGGATCTCCAGGTCATCCACAATGTGGAGAAAAAATTCAATGTCAGATTTTTTGCAGAACTGTGCCTCATCTACAATGATACAGTCGTATTGTTTGATGTTTTTATCCTGCATTTTTACAAGGTCTTCTACATAGATACATGGTTTTTCAAGACCGATCCGGCTTCTGACAACGCCAATATCGCGTGTATCGATCTTTGGTTTGGCAAGCAGAGCCTTTTTTCCCCTTTCGTAATAGTTGTAATCGGTCATCAGCGCGTTGGCTGTCTTTGAACTTCCCATTGCGCCGTGTTTAAAATATAATTTTGCCATGATGATCCTTTCTGAGAGCATTGTGCTGTCAATGTTTCATGCTGCCATAAAAAGTATGCTTTATTGGCAGTTATGCTTGTATGATACCGTTTTTTGGCAGTTAATACAAGTCATTAATTAGATGCCTTTGTCTGAAAGCTTGATATTTCTTATAAATAGAACAAGATGACCGGATTTCGAAATTTTTTATCTCGATATCCTGAAATATTTTTCATATGGTCAGCTGTCTAATGTATGTAAGGAAGAAAGATGCGTCCTCTGCACTGCAGGGCAGAGAGAAAAAACTACGCAAAAGGAGGAAAAGTGAAACATTTATGGAAAATCTCGTAAGATCAGCGAAAAAAGGAGATGATCAGGCATTTGCACATCTCATACAAGATCATACATAATGTATGTACAAAGTGGCCTGGGCTTATCTGAAAAATGATGAAGATGCGGCGGATGCGATACAGGAAACGATCTTAACCTGTTACGAAAAACTGCCTTCTTTAAGACAGGAGCGATATTTTAAAACCTGGATGATCCGTATCCTTATCAATCACTGTAAGGATATACTTTCTTATAAAAATAAGGCTTTGGCATCCAGTGATGTGCTGGAGACCTCTTATGAGGAAGCAGAGTATAAAAACTGTGAATGGAAAGAATCCCTCACATGGCTGGATGAAAAATATCAGATTGTGGTGATCCTCTATTACAGTAAGACGCTCACTGTAAAAGAGATCGCAGCGCTTTTAGATATCAGTCCCAATACAGTCCTTACACGTTTGGACAGAGCAAGAAAACAGATCAAGAAGATGTATGAATCAGGAGGTGTGGTCCATGGATAAGAGATTATTTGATATTTTTTCAGAAGAAACAGAAGTTCCAGAAGTCGTGACGGCAAGGATCCAGGAAACCTTGCAGGCTTTGGAGAAAGAGTCGCAGGATCATGCTCGAAATCATACATTGGAAAAGAAAACGCCGGAAGCTACCGTGAGATTTAAGAAACGAAAAAAGATAAAAAGCAGGATCTTATTGGTGCTTGCAGCAGCCATGCTCATGGGAGCGAGCGCTTATGCAGGAGAAAGATATTTTGGCATTTCCGAATTTCTTAGTAAATACGGAGAAAACGCAAAGAAACTTTCTGGGCAGGCGGAAACTATGGTGGAAACGCAGATCGATCGAGTACAGCAGGGAGATTCTATTGTAGACTATGAAGTGAAAGAAGCGATGTGTGATGCGGGAAGTATTTATGCGGTGGTGGAAGTGACTGCCAAGGAACGGGGAAAATATCTGCTTGTCGATACGATCGCTATGATGGAAGACCCTGTCAGAAATATCGGGATCGAGAGCGATATGACGATCGGTGAATATGCGGCCTCCAAGGATCTGACCGTGGTTTACGTGGGAGTGAATTTTGACTTTTCTTCGGATATGGGAGTAAGCTCTGCGAGCGTGGATTTCCAGTCAGTAGAAGACGATGTTATGAAGGTTTTTGTCAGTGCTGTAAAAAGCAATGATGATAAAAACATGATGGTATCCTGTGTGGGAACTATACGGCTTCCGGATGCAAGGACGGTTGAGGACATCATGCGTACAGAGTTTTGCTTTCAGCTTCAGGATAAAAGTACAGCGCAGAGCTATTCGTTTGTGCCGGTACAAGGATCGGGACAAGAAGCGGCAGATGGACGGATCCTCTTAAATTCGGTAGAGATACAAGTGACAGATCTGCAAACTTACGTGTATATCCACTATACACCGAAAAAAGATATGGAGGGGATCGAGTTTGCCATTACGGATGAAGATGGAATGGTCTGGGAGAGTGGTTTTGGCTATGACCAGCATCCAGATCCAGAAGATCCCAAGCAGAGTGTTGTGACTTTGACTTATGCAAAAAGAGAGATCCCGGAAAAACTATACCTGGCTGTTTCAGACTGTCTCACAGAACTCGCATATGAACCGATATCATTGGAAATGAAGATGGTATGAAAATGCTATTGAATCACTGAACTCCTGCTATCGTTCGTGGTGAGCTGGAAATCATGTACCCTGATCGGATGCGGATATTCCAGCTTATTTCTGCTATTAAATAAACAACGGCTTAATAGTAGAAAACTGCTATTAAGCCGTAACCATTATCATAGAAGATCTGAATTTACAGAAAAAATTTCACACCGTCTTTTGCACTTAGGACCATTTCACTTCGGTTGATCTGTTGAACTGGCAGGTAACTACTCCAAGAAATCGCCCGCACCTCTGTTTTGTGCCAGTCATTTTATAAATTATCAGCCGTAAAACCACATGCCTTCAGGCGTGTGGATACACGGTATCCGTTTATAAATACTCTACCAAATGGTAGGTGCTGCGTACTTTGTTGTACTGTTACCAT
>CAZSTD010000036.1:0-17923 GCA_964609645.1 uncultured Blautia sp. | reverse complement strand
ACAGAGTTTATCAGCTTCTGATCATCATAAATATGCGCGTATCTAGTTCGGACATAGAAAAAATGTAAAAAAGGAGAGAACGAGGATGGATAAAAAGTGGCTTAAGATACTTCCAGCTGCTGCAGTTCTTGCTGCTGTAGGTGTTACTTGTTATCAGTCAGAGAAAATGCCGGTAGAAGTTGAGCAAGTTGCAGATAATAATATTATGTATACTAACGAGGTCAAAGAAATGCTTCTTTGGGACCAGATTGAGGAGAAAAGTACAGATAAGAGTGCTTCATCTTCAAAGGCAAAGGCTTCTGTGAAAAAAACATCTGTGAAAAAAGCAAGTAAGATTAAAACAGGTACGAAAAAAAATACGGTTTCTGGAGCTTCTGCTGCGGGTGCAGGCGGCGGTGGGGGCGCAGGGACAACGGTTACACCTACGACACAGGTTCCTGCGGACGGATATATGGACGGAACTTATACAGGATCTGGGACAGGATTTGCAGGTACGATCACAGTGTCTGTGACGGTCAGCGCAAATCGGATCACAGCGATCAATATCGTGGATGCATCCAGTGAGACTCCTTCTTATTTTGCGAGTGCACAGGGAGTGATAAGTAAGATATTGGCAAGTCAATCGCCAAATGTGGATGCAGTCAGCGGGGCGACTTATTCTTCCAATGGAATCATTCAGGCGGTTCAAAATGCCCTGTCACAGGCAATTCCTTCTGCTGGTCAGGCAACACCGACGCCAACACCGACTCCAACGCCAACACCGACAAAAAAACCAGCGCCAACGCCGAAACCGGAAGAAGAACAGATCTATCAGGATGGAACTTACACGGGTACAGGGGCTGGCTATAGTGGAACAGTGACATTGACTGCAAAAATAAAAAAAGGTGTGATCAAAAAGTTAGAGGTTACACATACAGATACCCCTATGTTCTTTCAAAAAGCCTGGGATGTACTGGAAAACGAGATCATCCAAAATCAGTCTGTGGATGGGATCGATACAGTCAGCGGAGCGACCTATTCTTCCAATGGGATCTTAGATGCGATGAAGGATATCTTACGGCAGGTGAAAAAAGAAGAAACAGTCCAGACGCCAACACCTTTGCCTGAGGAGACGCCAACACCGGAACCAAGCGTGACACCAACCCCGGACGTTCCTTCGGATGAGCCGCTCCCAGAGCCAAGCGTGACACCGACCCCAGATGCTCCTTCGGATGAGCCACTTCCAGAGCCAAGTGTGACGCCAACCCCGGATGTTCCTTCGGATGAGCCACTCCCAGAGCCAAGCGTGACACCGACCCCAGATGCTCCTTCGGATGAGCCGCTCCCAGAACCGACTCCAACACCAGAACCACTTGGGCCGTATAAAGATGGAGCTTATACAGGATCCAGTTATGGATTTTTTGGTCAGGTTAATGTGACAGTTACTGTTTTAAATGGACAGATTGTATCTATTGAACAGACTAATGATGATACACCGGAATATTTTGAAGATGCATGGAATGGTATTTATCCAAAAGTAATGGCGAATCAGTCGGCGGACGGAGTGGATACGGTTAGCGGAGCAACATATTCTTCACAGGGCATTCTCGGAGCGATCAAAAAAGCGCTTGCACAGGCTCTGGTATAGAGATAAATCGGCATCTGCTTTTATAAAAATGCTTTTATAAAAAGGAAAGACAAGGAGGAAAATTTCATGATAAAAACAGTTGTAAAAGTAGAAGGTATGATGTGTGGAATGTGTGAATCGCATGTCAATGATGCAGTGCGAAAAGCTTTTCAGTCTGCAAAAGTTTCTTCTTCTCACAGCAAAGGAGAGACTGTGATCCTTACGGATACACCGCTTGATGAAAAGAAATTAAAAATGGCGATCCAGGCGACCGGATATAGCGTAAAGGAGATCTATTTTGAGCCTTACGAAAAAAAGGGACTCTTTTCTTTTTTACGCAGATGAAAGTAAAAAACAGAGATTAATTTCGATGAAATGCGAAACAGGACGATAAGAAAACAGAGAAATTAGACGAATCTGGTTGTCGAATAGGGGAATCCATGGTAAACTGAATTCAGTTAAAAAAGAGGAATGATGTGACTTGCGATGAATTTATTAACTGCTATGTCTGTGGCGGGTACGATACCAGTGCTGATCTGTATGTTCTTGTATCTGTTTCAGAAAAATTTTTATGATTATCGATTTGGACGAAAATTATTGCTGATAGCTATGTTTTTTTTCCTGGTTCCAATCCAAAAGCTCAAGTATTGGATCCCCAAAAATCCTATTTATCAGCCAACAGCGACAGAAACGATACAGATTAAATTATCTCCCAAGCCGATATTTGTTAAGACACTAGACGGTGCATATGTTTGGATACCGCGCTGGTTGTTTATTTTTTTGGTTGTATGGGCTGTGATCGTATTTACGTTTGTGATCTATCGGATGTGGACATACATAAACGGGATGACGATGGTTCGAAATTGTATAGAATATACCGTGGAGGATCCAATAAATGGGATGATTTATTCGGTAATTCCCAATGACACGGTCGGTGCCTGTACGATCGGATTTTTTCGACAGAAGATTTTGATCCCGGAGCATTTGTTGACGGATCCTGATCTTCTCATGATATATCGACATGAATATCGGCATCTGAGAAATCATGACAATCTGGTAAAATTGTTATGCCTTGTGATCATATGCTTGCATTGGATGAATCCTGTGGCATATCTGTTATTGTATTTATATCAAAATACAGCAGAAATGATCAGTGACAGCGAGGCAGTACGGGACTGTACTTTAGAAAAGACGAAAGACTATGCCCGATTGCTGGTGAATGAAGCGACAACTCGGGAACCTTTTCCAGTTGTATGGAAAAACAGCTTTTCAGCAAATCGTTGTTCGAGCGGAAGGACTGTGAAAATCATGAAAAGGAGGATTGGATGTATGACAAAGAAAAAGAAACAGACAGGATGGATGAAAGGCATGATGACAGCTATCTCAGCCGCGATCGTAGTGGTATCTGCATCAGGTACTGCTATGGCATATCAGCCTATGTATTGCTCTTATGATTCCAAGATCAAGGAGGATATAGAAGCAAGCGATTACAAGGACGGCTGGATGCTCAGTTCCTTTGATGAAGAGAATGCTTACGAGATCATGTATTGTGGAATGGCTAAGATAGATGAGCTGGACTTTTCAAAAGGGAATACGATCTTTGTCAGTGAAAACGGAGAGCAGATTTATTTTAGCGAAAGCGACGCTTCTGTGCAGGCAATTTGCTCTCATAAAAATACAGCGGATGGATATACTTACACGCATCTCAAGGGAAGCGGCGAAAGCTGCTCCGTGATCACTTATAAGGTGACGAAATGTAAAGATTGTGGTGCAACTTTAAAATCAAGCCGTTATGCTACCGCAAATTTTCCGGTCTGCCCACATTGATCTTTTTGATAATTAAGATATGAAAAAACCTTCGGTCATCTGAATCATCAGATTGCCGAAGGTTTTTTGCTGTTTTATCGTTCGCCGAATGGTACGAAATCTGTGTGATGGCCTACATATTTATAAGCAGGACGGATGATCTTGTTAGCATTGATCAATTCTTCAAGACGGTGGGCACTCCAGCCAGGCATACGCGCGATCGCAAAGATTGGAGTAAATAATTCTTCAGGAATGCCGAGCATACTGTAAACAAAACCGCTGTAGAAGTCTACGTTTGCGCAGACATTTTTAAATAGTTTTCTGTGTTCCATGATCAGTTTGCCTGCAAGGTTTTCAACTCTGTTGTAGAGCTCAAATTCGTCAGTCATGCCTTTTTCTTCTGCGAGGGCCTGCGCAAAGCGTTTCAGGATCACTTCACGAGGGTCAGAGAGTGTATAAACGGCATGTCCCATACCATAGATCAGACCGGCATGGTCAAAGGCTTCTTTGTTCAAGACTTTCTGCAGATAAGCTGTGATCTCATTTTCATCTTCCCAGTTTTCCACATGAGCTTTCAGATCAGTGAACATATTTTGGACTTTCAGATTTGCTCCACCGTGACGAGGTCCTTTAAGAGATCCGATGGAAGCAGCAGTGGAAGAGTAGGTATCTGTGCCGGAAGAAGTTACAACATGTGTCGTGAATGTGGAGTTGTTACCACCACCATGTTCTGCATGAAGTACTAAAGCGATATCCAAAACCTTTGCTTCCAGTTCTGTATATTTGCCATCTGGACGAAGCATGAGAAGAATATTTTCGGCCAGAGAAAGGCCACGCTGTGGATTGCGGATAAATAATGTATCGTCTTTTCTGAAATGACGATATGCATGATAAGAATACACCGCGATCTCAGGAAGTTTGGAGATCAGCTCTAAGGACTGACGCAGCACGTTTTCAGGTGAAATATCCTCTGGATTTTCATCATAGGTATAGAGTGCAAGAACGCAGCGCTGCATAGCGTTCATAATATTTGCGTTGGTTCCTTTCATAACGACATCGCGGACAAAACGACCGCCCAGATCTTCCATGTCGAACATGACATCCAAAAATCTGGCCAGTTCATCCTGGCTTGGAAGTTTGCCGAAGATGAGCAGATAAACGGTCTCCTCAAAACCAAAGCGCCTTCCGTTCAAACCGCTGATCAGATCCTGAACATTGATGCCCTGATAGTATAAACGTCCATCTGCAGGGATCTGTCTTCCGTTGATCAGATTATAACCATTGACATCAGATATTTCTGTCAGACCGGTGAGAACACCCTTTCCGGCAGAGTCACGAAGACCTCTTTTTACGTCATATTCTACATAGAGGTTTGGATCGATGTGATGATTTTTCATCAGCTCCTGTTCAAAGAACCTCATTCTTTCTCTTAACTGTCTGGAATCCTCCAGACTCATCATTTCATGTCTTTCCATAATAGTTTCCTCATTTCTCCGCAGTATGATAACCTTGTTGCACAAAGACACTGATCATAGCGTTAACGCGATCAGTGTCTGAGTATAGCGCACAATTGTATTTTTACCTATTATAAGATTGTACAGGAAAGTAAGGGGAAAGGCAAGAAGTAGATTGTACTTTTTTGAAAACAATCATGCTAAAGTGATAGCACTGCACAAGAACATAGCAAATAAAAGGATAGAAACAAAAATATCTTTTGTCAAATATACCATGATCTGAGACATTGTGCTATAATTTTCCTAGCATAAGCACAATCATCTGATGCAAAGATAAAAGGGGATTTGGAGTGTGATCAAGGCATCAGAAATCTATTTGACAAAAGGAGAAGGGAAAATGTCTGAGAGAAGAATGAAACGCGTGGAAGACTCTTTGACAGAGCAGACGCACATTTTAATGCAGCGTTCGCTCAATCCAGCAGGATATCTGTTTGGGGGACAGCTTCTTGAGTGGATCGATGAGACTGCGGGAATCGTTGCCAGACGTCACTCGGAAATGAATGTAGTGACAGTTGCGATCGATAATATGTACTTTAAGGCAGGTGCAAAATTAAATGATACGATCGTTCTGGTAGGCCGTCTGACTCATGTAGGGCGATCTTCCATGGAAATACGGATCGATACCTATCGGGAGGCGCTTGATGGTTCCCGTGCGATGATCAACCGTGTCTATGTTACGATGGTAGGAGTTGATGAACAGCAACATCCGGTGGAAGTGCCAGGACTGATCATTGAAGGAGTGACACAACAGATTGAAAATGAAGCTGCCAAAAAACGTGCGAAACTCTGGAAAGTACGCCGCCAACAGGGCTTCTGATAAAATTAAAAAACCTCTATGTCAATCTGGCATAGAGGTTTTTTGGACAAAAATAAAGATTTATTCGCTGTAGATCTCGTCTGTGTTTCCATAATCTTCAGAGAAGGAGTCTTCTGGGAATACGACCCATCCATCGTCTGAACCTTCCAGATTATCGGAAGGTGTATCATCTGACGGATAGATGACCTGTGTAGGATCGTCCTCAGGCGCAATATCATCAGGGAGAACGGTTGTGTCCTGCCAGTTATTTTCACTGCTGGAGGAATCGTTGCCGTTGTCTGGCTGCTGTTGGGATTCCCAATCGGAAGTTTCCCAGTCAGAATAATCTTGCTGGATATCATCCTCAGAGACAGCAGGAGTGTCAGTTGCGATAGGTTCAGTGTAAGTGTATTCTTCGTAATAATCATAATTACTTTCCTGTGTGTAGATGGGAAAGCCAGCATCTTTTGCCTCGGCTTCTGCTTGAGCTTGTGCTTCCGCAGCCGTTTCCGGAGCTTCAATAAAGTTTGTCACGGCCTTGGAAATCGTATTTCCTTCCGGAGCGACGGCAGAAACTGCGAACATTGCGCCGCAAAGGAGCAGAGCAGTTCCGGCAATCTGAAGTTCGTCTATATGTTTCATGATCTTTATCCTTTCATTTTTACTGCTAGGGGAGCGAATCATACTTAAAAAATTTCTTTGTATGGATTTATCTATGATCCCAAGACGATTATAGCATAGATAGAAAAAGATTTGTACCTTGCTTTTTCTAAAAAAGCTGGCAGTGTAAAGAGAAAAATTGGAAAAAAAGGTTGTAAATATCAAACATAAATGTTATAGTATAAATATACATAAAACAAATACAAACATTCTACTGAAATTTTATCAAAAAGAAAGGGTCTTTATGAAAGAAAATATTTATTTTTCACATTTACATCCCATTTGGGAATGCTTTATCGCTGGATTTCAAAGCCACACAACTGCACATTCCTACCAAAGTGATATTTCCGAATTTTTAAGGATCATAAAAAAGGATTTTACAGACGCAACAGCAGAGGATGTCAAAAAATATTTTGCATTACAAGAAAAACGTGTAAAAGAAAAAAAAATCGCACCAAGTACATTTGCAAAAAAAATGCGGGAACTCAATTCTTTTGCAATCTACATTGAGGAAAATAAAAAAATGCTTGCGGTGAAAGAAAATTATCAAAATCACTTTTTTCCTTATATTGAAAAAGTAGAAAAACTCAGTAAACATGCCAATTCTGTGCCAGTAGAAGATATCGATAAACTTCTGAGGGCTGCACAAACGGATCATATGGCTTACTGTATGATCATTTTTCTTTATCGCATGGGATTTACATCCACAGAGTTGATCGAGATGAAACCAGATAATATTTCTGTTTATGAAAATGGCGCTTATATCAAGAGCTCAGGACGAAAGAAAGCAAATTATCTTCCGGAAGATGTGTACCAGATATTAAAAAAATATATGGATGAGAGAGAGAGCCAGGAATATCTTTTCTATAACAAATATGGAAATAAATTAAATACAATGTATATCAGCCGAATGCTGAAAAAATATACTACTTTAGCAGGAATTCCTTCTTACAGTGCACAGAGCCTTCGAAATTCCTGTGTTTATACGCTGTTTTCATACGGCGCAGATATGGATGCAGTTTCAGAAGAGATGGAGATTACCAAAGAAAATGTCAGACGCTATAAAAATGTAAATTATATTGACGAGACATCCAGAAATATTCGCAATCTGGTGAAATTGAAAGCAGAATTGCCTTCGGATCATTAAACACAAGGAAAATGTACACCAAAGACAATCTGCTATAAGAGACTATTTGGAATATGGCGACACAAGATCCGCGCCATCATAGTCACCGGCACTTCCGGGATCTGTAGAAGCTGGTACAGAAATAAGCGGCGCTGCCTGTGTAACAGCAGGTACAGCGTCTGCTTCTGATTGATTGTCAGAGTTGCTTTTACTTCCGCAGCCAGATAAAAGTATACATCCCATTAAAATAAAAATTCCAAATTTTTTCATTTCTCTTTTATCCTCCATGTAGACTGCAAGTTCAAATGTCTTATCGTCATCCAGTCATGGACGTTACTCGACCCTTTGACCCTAATGTTACTATTATATACCTTTTTTACATTAATTTGTAAATTATATTTTCCCATTTCAAAAAAATAATTGTTGTTTATTGATAAATTTTACAAAATGTTCGAGATAGCAGATGAAATTTCTCCATAATTTAATTTCAGATATACTTTACATGCAAAACTTATAAGAAATAAGTAGCATCATAAAAATTCGAAATATTCAAAAAATACTGGATTATACTTCCAAAACCTGTTATGATAGAGAACGCACATAAAAGCACACAACCTGTCGTCGCGGAAGAAAATGCGATGGATCGTTTGTGTAAGTGCAATAATGATAAACTGAAAAATGAAAGAACAGAGGTGTAATTATGAGCTGGTATAACGAGGCAAATTTTTATCATATTTATCCACTGGGACTCACCGGTGCCCCAAAAAAGAATGAATATGGTGCTCCGGTCTCTCGACTGAACACATTACTTCCTTGGATCGACCATATCAATGAACTTGGATGTACAGCATTGTATATCGGACCTTTATTTGAGAGTGTAGGTCATGGATATGAGACAACCGATTACAAAAAATTAGATTCCCGTCTGGGAACCAACGAAGATCTCAAAAATTTCGTTGCATATTGCCATGAAAAGGGAATCAAAGTGATCTTCGATGGTGTTTTTAATCATACAGGCCGCGATTTCTTTGCGTTTAAAGATATTCAGCAGAACAGAGAAAACTCCCGTTATCTGGATTGGTACTGCAATATCAACTTCTATGGAAACAATGAATATAACGATGGATTTTCTTATGAAAACTGGGGCGGATACAATCTGCTTGTAAAATTAAATCAGCGCAATCCACAGGTACAGGATTATATCTGTAACGATGTGATCCGTTTCTGGGTATCTGAGTTTGACGTAGATGGAATCCGCTTAGATACTGCGGACGTGTTAGATTTTGATTTTATGCGTGCGTTGCGCCGGACTGCTGCAGAAGTAAAAAAAGATTTCTGGCTTATGGGCGAAGTCATCCACGGTGATTATAGCCGCTGGGTAAACGGAGAAACCTTACACAGTGTTACAAACTATGCACTTCACAAGGCACTTTACAGCGGACACAACGATCACAATTATTTTGAGATCGCACATACGGTTAAATATCTGCAAAATATGGGAAATCTCGATCTGTATAACTTTGTAGATAATCACGATGTAGAGCGCATTTATACAAAATTATCAAACAAGGCGCATTTTGCTCCGGTCCATGTACTGTTATATACATTGCCGGGAGTTCCAAGCATTTATTATGGCTCAGAATTTGCCATCGAAGGACGTAAAGAAAAATTCTCTGATGACAGTCTTAGACCTGCTTTGGATCTCAATGATTTTGCAGATGCTATCCAGAAAAATCCAAACACTGCATTGATCGCTGCACTTGGAAAAACTAGACTGCATACTCCAGCTTTAAGCTACGGAAGTTATGCAGAGCTGCTGCTGACAAATCGTCAGTTTGCATTTGCCCGCGATCTGAACGGTACACGTGTGATCGTAACAGTCAACAACGATGACAATGCTGCATCTATGGATCTTGCAGCAGGAAATACATCAGAATATACGGGAGCCTTAACCGGACAGAAAGTGTCTGTGGAAGGCGGAAGGATCCATGTAACCGTAGCTGCAAATAGCGGAGAGATTTGGATCCCATCTGAACAGATCGATAAAGATCATGCGGAGATCCTGCAGCCTATCTTGGAAGAAACAGCAGAAACTCAGAGCATACTGGAAAATCCTGTAGATGATGCTGTTGTTGAAGCTGAGATAAAAGCAGAAGATACAGAAAAAACAGAAGCACCAGAAGTTGAAACAGTAAAAAGCGAAACAACAAACGATGAGACAGAGAAAGAAATCGAAATGCCAAAAGAGACTGTTTCTGTAACTGTGGATTTAAACAAAGCACCAGAAGATATGACCGTAGAGGAGCTGCAGGAAGCGATCCTCTTAAAAATGTCAAACAATGGACCTGTCACTGAGCAGATGAAAAAAACAGTCTATGATAATGTTTGGCATAACTCACTGGTGAATTGGCTGAAAAGTTTTCGTTGATTTTCACCAACATTGATACTTTGTGTTGAAAAAATATTGACTAAATTCAACAAAACGTATAAAATAAAATAGGTTTGTCAGAAAAAAATCTGTTTGTCCCGATGATCGGCTTCAGGCTTTGACATCGGGACAATTTTTATTCGGTAAAAAATAGTGTTTTATCGCGTAGAAAATTATGGAAACAATTTAACAAGGAGGATGTGGCATGGAATTAAATAAAGCGGTATCTGCCTATCAGGACGCATTATTAAAAAGCCTTCAGGAAAGTATCCGTATTCCAAGTGTACAAGGGGAAGCCACTGAGGAATTTCCTTATGGAGAGGCTGTTCAAAGATGCCTGGAACATGCATTAAAGACAGCAGAAGAACTGGGATTTTCAGTGCATGACATGGATCACCAGATGGGATGGTGTGAATATGGACAGGGAGAAGAAATGATCGCGGTACTTGGACATCTGGACGTTGTGCCGGAAGGAGACGGATGGACGAAAGATCCTTTCGGAGGCGAGATCCGCGAGGATAAAATTTGGGGACGCGGAACGATGGATGATAAAGGACCAACGATCGCAGCACTGTATGCGCTTGCGGCACTGCGCGATGCTGGTTTGCCTTTGAAGCGAAGAATCCGTATTCTTTTTGGAACAAATGAAGAAACAGGTTCCAATGATATGAAATATTATAAGACTCATGGCGGAGAAATTCCGGTAATGGGCTTTACACCGGACGGAGAGTATCCTGTCATCAATGGTGAAAAAGGGATCATTAATGTTTCCTTCTCCAGAAGTTATACGCAGGATCAAGAGATAAGGATCGCAAAGATTGAGGGAGGAACTGCACCAAATGTCGTACCTGCTGCTGCCTGGGCAAAAATCTTATGCCCTGCTGAGTTTGCACAGTCTTGCGTTTCAAAATCTACGGATGCTATCCACTATATTCCAGAGGAAGATGGAATGCGCATTGAGGCAACAGGTGTCAGTGCACACGGAGCAACACCAGAGTTGGGCATAAATGCGATCGGACTTTTGTTAAAAGAACTCAATGATCTTCCGCTTTCTAAAGACGCACTTGCATGGATCCATTTTCTGAGTGAAAAGATTGGATTAGATACTTATGGAACCAATCTTGGAATTTCATTGTCTGACGATATTTCAGGAAAGCTTTCTTTAAATCTTGGAACACTCAGAGCGGACGAAAAAGAACTGTCTCTTGAGATCAACTATCGTTATCCTGTTACAAAAAAATACGAAGATTGTGCCCCTGTTTTGGAACAGGCTTTTGAACAGGTTGGATTTTTGAAAGCATCTGAGCGCCATAAAGCAAGTCTGTATGTTCCAGAAGAAAGCGAGCTGGTCCAGACACTGCTTCAGGTATACAAGGAAAAGACTGGCCTTGAAGCTAAGCCGAAATCTATCGGAGGAGGAACTTATGCCAAGGCGATCCCAAATATCGTTGCCTTCGGTCCAATCTTTCCAGGAGATGAGGTTCGTGAACATAAGCCAGATGAATTTATTGAGATTGATAAGCTCATGGCAAATGCTCAGATCATCGCAAAGGCTATGTATCAATTAGCAAAATAATGCTCTAAATCAAACTATTCAAAATAGACACTTCAGAGCATATGAAAAAGTCAGATATCCTGGTATTTTTCTGGGAATCAAGATAAAAATAAAAAAGAAAGGAATAAAAACTATGAAGATCACAGAAATTCGTTTAGGTAAGATTTCCGTACCGCTGCGTGTACCGTTTAAAACTGCCTTACGAAGCGTGGACAGTGTAGAAGATATCGTAGTTGAGATCTACACAGACACTGGACATGTCGGTTATGGAGAAGCACCGCCTACAGGTGCGATCACAGGTGATACCACAGGCGCTATCGTTGGTGCGATCCAGGATCATATTGCCAAGAGCATTATGGGAATGGATGTGGAATATTTCGAAGACGTCCTTCAGACCGTTCAAAAGAGCATCGTAAAAAACAGCTCTGCGAAAGCAGCAGTAGATATGGCTCTTTGGGATCTCTACGGACAGCTTCATAAAATCCCTGTGTATAAGATGCTGGGAGGTGCGCGTAAAAATATCGTCACAGATATCACCATCAGTGTCAACGATCCGGAGATCATGGTAAAAGATGCACTCAATGCCATTGAAAGAGGATATGACTGCCTGAAAATGAAAGTAGGCATCAATCCAGAATTAGATGTTGCTCGTCTGGCAGCCGTGCGAAAAGCAGTAGGAGATGACATCTGCATCCGTATCGATGCAAACACTGCATGGGAACCAAAGGAAGCCGTACGCATCTTAAACGGTATGCAGGAAAAAGGCTTAAAGATCGAACTTGTGGAACAGCCAGTAAAGGCACATGATCTGGAAGGTCTTAAATATGTCACAGACCACAGCTATGTACCGGTCCTTGCTGATGAAAGTGTCTTCTCACCGGAAGATGCAGTAAAGATCATGCAGATGCGTGCAGCAGACCTGGTAAACATCAAACTGATGAAATGCGGCGGACTTTACAATGCATTAAAGATCGCTTCTGCTGCTGAGATCTACGGCGTAGAATGTATGCTGGGCTGTATGCTCGAAGCAAAAATTTCTGTCAATGCAGCCGTAGAATTGGCCTGCGCAAAGAAGATCATCACAAAGATCGATCTGGACGGACCTGTTCTTTGCAGCGAAGATCCAATCATCGGAGGAGCTGTATTCAACGAGAAAAACATCACTGTATCCGACGAGCCTGGACTTGGCATCAAGGGAATTGAACCTGGAAAGCTTCAATATCTCTAAAATAAAAAATCATTTTAACATGAGGGAGGAAACAACTATGGTCATTACCAATGGTTTTACATACCTTGCAGTCCTGCTGTTTATCGCAGGAGGTCTGCTCGCACTTCAAAAATATGCAAAATGGAAAATTTTTAATGTGGTACCACCACTTGTATGGATCTATGTATTAAATATGATCTTCTGTACAGCAGGGCTTTATAATTCAGAAGCCTGCAGTGCTACTTACAGTGCATTAAAAAACAATATCCTTTACGCGATGATCTTTGTTATGCTTCTTCGCTGTGACTTTAGAAAACTGGCTAAATTATCCGGACGAATGATCGCGATCTTCCTTGGATGCTCTCTGACGATCGGAGTAGGATTCATCATCGGATATCCGATCTTCAAAGGATTTTTGGGCAATGACACCTGGGGCGCAACAGCAGCTCTCTATGCATCATGGGTAGGCGGAAGCGCAAACATGGCAGCTATGCAGGATGCACTTCCTGTAGATGCAGGCGCATATGGATGTGCACTTGCACTTGATACAGTATGCTATTCTCTGTGGATCGCACTGCTTCTTCTGATGGTACGTCATGCGAACAAATGGAACAAAGCTGTAAAAGCGGACACCTCTAAGCTTCAGGCAGTTGCAGAAGCTGCAAACGCAGAAGTTGCAAAAGAAAAACAGCACGCAACTTACGGCGATTGGATGTTCCTGATCGGTATTTCTCTTGTTGCATCTGCAATCGCTCAGTGGGTAGGCGCATCTATGCAGACAGGTCTTTCAAGCGTTGGACTTAGTATGTTCGATAAAGGAACCTGTACAACGGTATTTGTAACGATCGCAGGTCTGATCTGTGCAATGACACCGATGGGTAAACTTCCGGCAGTGGAAGAACTTTCCAACGTATACCTGTATGTTGTCGTATCCTTACTGGCATCTGTAGCTACTTTGACAGATTTAGTTGCAGCACCGATGTGGATCGTATTTGGTATCTTTGTCCTGATCATCCATGTGGTTCTGATGTTCCTGCTCTCCAAAGCATTCCACTGGGATCTTTGCATGTGCTCCACAGCATCTGTTGCCAATATCGGTGGTTCTGCATCTGCTCCGATCATTGCATGTGCATATCATGAATCCTATGCAGGAATCGGTGTACTGATGGGCGTTTTAGGCGCTGCGATCGGTAACTTCATGGGACTTGGAATGGGAGCGATCCTGCGGTTATTTGTATAAAAAAGTTCTAAAAGTTAAAAAAAGATTAAAAAACAGGGCAGCTGGTGATCCAGCCGCCCTGTTTTTTTCTATACAGTTCCGGTTATCACTAAAGTTCCGCTTCCTGGACTGATCACCCAGTCACCAGTCGTTGGGTCTTGACTGAATGTAGCAGCAGGCACGGTGATCTTTCCCGTGATCGTTGCAAATGCTCCCGTATCTTCCTCGTACGTATAGTCTGTACCCTCTATAAGAGCCGTTCCATTATAGGTAACCGTAAGATTGGTTAAGATCGGATCAAACTGATCTGTCACGACAATACCGGATGCCACATCTGCATCTATATTTCCACTGTTTTGTATCTGGAAAGTATAGGTTAAGACACCATTTTCTGCAACTGGGACTGGACTTACCGATTTTGTGATAGTCAGAAAAGGAGCACTCTCTGCATAAATGGTTTCTTCCGCAGTGATCGGCGCAGCCGCACCGCCGCCACTGATCGTGACTCTGTTTGTGATCTCGGAATCCACACGCAATGGCGCAGCTTCATTTACTGCCACCTCATATATGATCACAGCATTTCCATTTGCTGGAACAGAAATCCCAGAAACTGTAAGTGGAGGACCTGCTGCTATGGAAGGCGCGCTTTGGAGCACACCGTTCACATAATACTTGATGGTTCCAGCCAGATAGCTTAGCGGTGTCAAAGTTCCAGTTCCAAATGGGTACGCCCCAAGATCATCTGAGATATTAAGACCTGTGACCGGAGAAGTTCCGGAATTAACAATACTGATGATATAGGTTATCCGGTCATTTTGTCCGTAGGTGTCTCTGAGGGCAGTCTTTGATGCAGACAGCACTTCTAAAATTTCTCCAACTGCTATATTTGAATTTACAACAGAATTTCCATATCGGATCTGAGCTTGATTTGTAAATTGTGCCATACGATTTTCCAACCTTTCATATATATGCATGTATACTACAATATATGCAAAAACACCTGGAATGCTCATATAGCTGTGAAATTTGCGAGACTTTATTCACCCAGATATGACAAAAGACAGCCCTGATCTTTCGACCAGAACTGTCTTTTTTGCCAATCATCTTTCGTAAAACATATCAGACCATCTGTACCAGCCATACATTACTTTTGACCATAAAGTAGCCGATCACAACTTTGATCAATTCTGTACCCTGTACAAGGAAATAGATCGTAACGATCCCAAGTCCTGTATAATGTGCCAGGACAAAAGCACAAGGCACTACAATGACCCATGTAAAAACGGAGTCAAATAAAAATGTAACCATAGTCTTGCCGCCGGAGCGAAGAGTAAAATAAGACGCATGACAGAATGCACAAAATGGCATGATGATCGCCGCGATCGCTATGAATTTCGTGGCCAGTGCTTTGATCTCTGCGCTTGTGTTGTAGATCTCTGGAAAAATTCCTCCTACAAGCAGCATGACTGCTGCCATGACCATACAGCAAAATACACTAAATACGATCATCTTATTATCGGCATCTTTTGCCTCTTTAAGTTTCCCGGCTCCAAGATACTGTCCAACAACGATACTGATACATGCACCGAGCTGGATATATACGATATTAAAAAGGTTCGTGATCGTAGTTGCGATATTTAATCCAGCGACTACCTCAAGACCACGCACAGAATAACATTGTGTTACGGCCGTCATACCAGTCGCCCAGAGGATCTCATTCATCATCAGAGGAAATCCTTTGATCAAGATCGCTTTTAATTCTTCTTTCGGAATGCCAAATCCTGTGTATGCACCTTTCAGATAACGGTTCTGCTGCCTATGCATATGTGCCCAGATAATAACGATCAGTGCCTCCACGTATCTTGCGATGACAGTGGCAAGAGCCGCACCCTGTACACCCATCTTCGGAAATGGACCAACCCCAAAGATCAGCAGATAGTCAAGCACAGCATTGGTGCCTACCGCAACAAAACTTGCGATCATAGGTATCAACGTTTGACCAGTTTCTTTGATATTGGTTGAATATGCCTGATTAACAGCAAAAGGAATCAATCCTACCATCATGATCGCCAGATATTCCAACCCGTACTGCAGTGTGATCTCTGTTGCGCCATTTCCAGCTGTATCTGTCAGATATAAAGAGATCAAAGAAGATCCGTTTGTGATAAATAACAAGATCGCCAGGCCGGTCACTAGCAGGGTAGAGTAGAGCTTAAATCGGAAAGAATACATATGTCCTTTATGATTTCCTTTTCCAAAGTATTGCGCTCCAAAAATACTGGCAGCAGATGCCGCACCAAAGATCGCAAGGTTATATACAAAGATCAGCTGATTTACGATCGCAACCCCGGACATCTGCTCGGTTCCAAGCTGTCCTACCATGATATTATCCAAAAAGCTGACTAGGTTTGTGATCGCATTTTGTAAGATCATCGGCAAGGCCAAACACAGATATTTTTTATAAAAATCTTTGTCGCCTATGTACTTATGTTTTAGATTTGCTATCATTCGTGTACCTCCTTTTTCTTTTCCTAATACTTTCGTGAACTATACTGCACAAATATTTTTATGATACAGTAGTAAGAAGCACTCTGTCAATATAAAAAAATACTTTTTTTACTTTTGATCCAAGAGAAATTTTTTTTTGAAAAGAATTGATTTCTTATAGCTGATTGTTTATAATAACTTCTGTTATAATGTCTACGTGAAGAGTATACATACTTTAGGCTATTTAAGGAGGAAAGAAAAATGGATTCAAACAAAAGACCAGATACCATGGAACGTATTACCACACCTGAACTGGCAGAAGCATTTATCGCAGAACAGGTAGAAGCTGTGCGTGCTCAGGTAGGAGAAAAAAAGGTGCTCCTTGCCCTCTCAGGCGGTGTTGACAGTTCTGTTGTTGCAGCACTTTTGATCAAAGCGATCGGTAAACAGCTTGTCTGTGTACACGTAAATCATGGCCTGATGCGTAAAGGAGAAAGCGAGCAGGTAATCGAAGTTTTCCGCGATCAGTTGGATGCAAACTTGGTATACATTGATGCGACAGATCGTTTCCTTGACAAATTGGCAGGTGTTGCAGAGCCGGAGAAGAAACGTAAGATCATTGGAGAAGAGTTTGTTCGTGTATTTGAAGAAGAGTCAAATAAACTGGAAGGCATTTCTTTCCTTGCTCAGGGAACCATCTATCCAGATATCTTAGAATCTGACGGTGTAAAAGCACACCATAATGTAGGAGGTCTCCCGGAAGATGTTCGTTTTGAAGGTCTGGTTGAACCAGTAAAACTTCTCTTTAAAGATGAGGTCCGCGTAGTCGGCAGAGCACTTGGACTTCCTTCTTCTATGGTTGATCGTCAGCCATTCCCAGGACCAGGACTTGGCGTTCGCTGTACAGGTGCGATCACAAGAGATCGTCTTCATGCATTAAGAGAATCTGATGCGATCCTCAGAGAAGAATTTGAGATCGCAGGATTGACAGATAAAGTATGGCAGTTCTTTACCGTAGTTCCGGATATCACATCCACTGGTGTAAAAGATGGCAAACGTCTTGACTACTGGCCAGTGATCATCCGTGCAGTCAACACAGTAGATGCTATGCATTGCACAGTTCCGCGTATCGACTGGGATGTATTGGAAAAAATCACAAATCGTATTCTTAGTGAAGTAGATGGCGTTTGCCGTGTCTGCTACGATATGAGTCCAAAACCAATCGCAACAATTGAGTGGGAATAAATTGGAGTTGCTTAAAAAGCCAGTGTTTATGCGGGCTTTAAGCATTTCAAGAAGTCTTTTGATTAACAAATTGATAACAGTTGTGTGAGATCCATTATTCTTGTAATCCAGTGGTTTTGGAGTTGGAGAATGATTGAATGGTGGCTGTGTAACGAATAATCCATATTAGAAAGCCCTTAGCTGTGGGTAGTAACTCATAGCTAAGGGCTTTTTGTCGTCGTGCGCCTAGCGGCGCACGTTTCCAACGAGTGAAAGTCTCGAATCCGCCCGGTAG